>CAYUNO010000006.1:0-23199 GCA_964446075.1 uncultured Flavobacteriaceae bacterium
CAAAAAACGAAAAAAGACCAAACCAAAAACATTTTTTCTATTGGGTAATGGTTCTTTCTAATTATTAATGTTTCAAAATCGCCATTGGAGACGTTTCCCAAGAACTGCGATGAAGCAATCTATCGGATATTCGCACCACAAACCGTGCACTATCCGTAACAAAACCGTAGGGTTTGGCCGGGATTATCAATCGCATCTCTCCTGTTATCTTTTTGTTTTTTCCCGGTGCAGAAAGCCTCGGTAATCGTTCGTGAAAGGTAATCGTATCCGTATTCCCGGTTATCGGATTCAACGCATAAATCCATTTCCCTCCATCGCAATACTGCATATAGACTTTCAAATTTTGAAAATCGTACCTACCGAAAGCAAAAACATCCATGGTATCGGTTTCGGAAAGTCCTAAATCCCCGTCATCGTCTTCAAAAAAAAGATCTACCCAAACCAAACTATCATAACCTAAAGGCGACGTAATGACGGTAGTTGACAGAATTTTTAGTTGCGGTGTAGATAGGGTTGTATTTTTGCCATCGTCGCAAGCACAAAAAAGCGTAAACATGCTGAATAACAATACTGCAAACCGTTGGGCCGATATGGAAAATCGAATTTTATCCATGGAGGAATCCAAATTTAATACTCTAGCAGCAGAAATTCATCTATGGCAACTACGCAATAATGCCACTTTCGGCCGATGGTGTCAATTAAATCAGTTAGAAAACGCCTTTCCAACCTTCCTACCCATACAATTTTTCAAAACACAATCGGTTTTATCAATAGAAAAGACCTGGATAGCGGATTTAGATTCGCAAACATCAGACACGTTTACTTCCTTACCCTATTTGTTGTTTGAATCCAGTGGTACTACGCTCCAACAAACGTCAAAACACTGGGTGTACAATCCCAAACTGTATGAACAGAGCTTTCTTAAAACCTTTGAATCCCGATTTGGTAAGGTATCTGAACTATGCATCATTGGTTTACTCCCATCCTATTTAGAAAGGCAGAATTCATCGCTGGTGTACATGGTGGATAATTTAATTCATCAAAGTGGATCCCCAAACAGCGGATTTTACTTGTACGAATACGAGAAATTGTGGAAACTCCTTCAAGAAAACGAGTTGAATACAGTTCCTACCGTTGTATTCGGAGTAACTTTTGCTTTATTGGAATTAGCCGAATACGTTAATACAAATCACCCTATGAAGAAGCCCATCCACCATAAGGGGCATTCCCCAATTCAATGGGTTGAAACCGGGGGGATGAAAGGCAGAGGGAAAGAACTAACCCGGAAAGAATTACACAATAAATTGACTCAATCCTTCGGAGTTAAATCAATTCAATCGGAATACGGCATGACCGAGTTGCTATCGCAAGCATATACCAGAGCTAGCGATGGCCGATTTCAGTGTCCTCCTTGGATGAAAGTGATGGTCTGTGACCCCATGGATCCCCAAGATTTTTTACCCTGGGGTAAAACCGGCAGAATTTGTGTAATTGATTTAGCCAATCTCTACAGCTGCAGTTTCATTGCCACAGATGATCTTGGAAAAGTCTACGAAGATGGAAGTTTCGAGGTTTTAGGTCGATTGGATTTCAGTGATCTCAGAGGTTGTAACCAACTTATGTAGTGGTTTCTAAGCCGGTTTCCATATCGTCATCCTCTTCAATATCAACTACCGTATCTTCTAATTCTTCCTTGGGGTTTAATCTGCGTTCTAACGACAAAATCAATGCTGGGAGCAAAAATAAGTTCGCCGCCATACCTACAATCAGCGTTAAACCGGTTAACCAACCCAACCAAATTGTACCTTGGAAATTAGAGAATACAAAAATCAAGAATCCGGCACAAATGGCAACCATAGTATAAATCATACTAAATCCTACTTCGGATATGGTGTTGCTCAGTGCCACTCTAACGGTGCGGTTGTATTTAACCAATTCCCTCCGGAAAGTAATAACGAAGTGAATGGTGGCATCCACCGTAATACCGAAGGCAATACTAAACACCAATATAGTTGAAGGCTTTAGGGGAACTCCAAAATACCCCATGGTACCGGCAGTAACCAACAAGGGTATGATATTGGGGATAATCGCTATGATAATCATCCGAATGGACGGGAAAAGCAGCCCCATTGTTAAGGAAATAATTACAATACTCCAAAAGGTTGCTGATCCTAAGCTATTATATAAGTAACCATTGCCTTTCAAAAACACGGCCGAAGTTCCTGTTACCTGAACCTGATATTCTTCTTTGGGGAAGATCCTCTCCAAGATATCGTAAATAGCGGAATTGATGCTATCCAATCGAACAGAGCCCACATCTTTAATTTGATAACTAACACGAAGGGTTGAATGGGTAGAATCCAATAATCCTTTCATCATCGGTGCCCCCGATTTCTGTTCGGGCATCCGCATGGCAATATCCCCTAAATCGGTAACTTTTGGCATCCTGTAGTAGGCTGGGTCTCCATCGTTAACAACCTGATTGGCATAACTCACAATTTCAACTAGACTCACCGGCTTGGATAATTCCGGAAAGCGTTTTAATGCTTTCTGCAGAGAATTTACCTTGGCTAACGTTGTTGGGTTGGATGCATCGTGTTCGTCGTTTGTTTTAATCAAAATTTCGTAAGGCATCACCCCTTTGAAATTATTTTGAAAATACTCTAAGTCGGTGTAAATCGGCGAATCATGCGGTATATCGTCTACCATAAATGCCAATGGCTTTAAACGAATAACGAAAATGGCACTTAATATAGTAAATAGGATAAACCAAAAATAGATTCTGCGTTTATGGTTAAAGGCCATGAACTTCACCCAATCCAAGAAATTGGATATACTTTTATTTTCTAGGTGTTTTATTTGCTTGTCGCTGGGTACCGGTAAATACGAATAGAAAGCAGGGATTCCCACAAGGGTAATAAAGAAAATGATATTAATGGTTAAGAACGAAACCAATCCGTATTCAACCAACATCTGAATTTCTGTAAAATAAAAAGTTCCGAACCCTACTGCAGTAGTAAAATTGATTAAGAAGTTTGCTAAGCCGATTCTGGACACCACTCGGGTTAATGCCCTTGCTTGTGAGCGTGTCTTTGCATATTCTTCGTGGTACTTATTAATTAGATATATAGTATTCTGTACACCAATTACAACCAACAAGGGGGGCAGTGTACCGGTTAGTAACGATATTTTAAAGTGAAGCAACCCGCACAATCCCAACATGGTTAATTCCCCAATAATGATGAACAACAAGGAAATTAACAAGGTAGAAATACTACGATACAACACAAAAATCAATAATGAAGTCACCACAAAAGCAATGATGGTGAGCATGACTATTTCTTGCTTTACTTCGGTGGCATAGACGGTCCTCACATAGGGCAAACCGCTCATATGAACATCTACTCCAATTTCTTTTTCGAAATCTCTCACCATTTGAGCCCATTTCTGAACACTAAATTTACGCTCGGGAGAATTCAAGAATTTATCCTCGATGTTCACCAACATCAAAATGGCGTTGGTTTGCTCGTTATACAACAACCCTCGATAGAATGGAAGATTTAAAAACAAATCTTTTAGACTGTCAACTTCTGCTTGGGTCTTTGGCATCTCACCGGGTACTTGATGTATGATAAATTTATCGGAAGTATCCAGTGATAAATTATAAAAACGGGAGGGCGAAACAATTTCCTTCACTCCCCGTTCTTTAGCTAAATCTTGAGAGAGTTTATAAAAGGCTTGGTAATTTTTTAATTCAAAGAGTTTATCCGTTGAAAATCCAATAACCAATTTATTGCCATCCTCGCCAAAAGTTTTATTAAATTTCTTGTAAGCGATGTGATCGGGGTCATCCGATGGCACCAACTTTTGGAAATTATATTCTAGCTCTACCTTGGTAGCATAATACCCCATCACACCGGTAAACAGTAAGATGATGGACAAAAAATAAACCCTTTGCTTAAGGATCAGGGTTGCGAAACGATCCCACATAAGATACAAAAATACAACAAAACAATAAAGGCCGCCTTGTGGGCGACCTTCATTTTACCTATAACCTATACAATTAATCAGCAACAACATCTAAAATGATGCTGGCGTTAATGTCTTTTACTAGGTTGATGTTAGCTTCAAACTGACCAACAGACTTAATATCATCGAAAACAATTTTACGACGATCTACATCAAACCCTTTGTCTTTTAAAGCATTAGCTACTTGCAAAGAAGTAACCGAACCAAAGATTTTACCAGAATTTCCTGCCTTTGCTGCAATTTGAATGGTAATACCGTTCAATTTAGCGGCTAAAGCTTCTGCATCTTTGCGCAACTTTTCCATTTTGAATTCGCGCTGACGAATATCTTCGGCCAACATCTTCAATGCACCATCGGAAGCCAATTTCGCTTTACCTTGAGGAATTAGAAAATTACGACCGTAACCGTCTTTAACGCTTACTATATCGTCCTTATGACCTAAATTTTTTACGTCTTGTGTTAAAATAACTTTCATCGTTCTTTCCTCCTATTTTAAACCGTCTGCTACGAAAGGCATCAAAGCCAAATGACGGGCACGCTTAATTGCTACCGACATTTTACGTTGATACTTTAATGATGTACCTGTAATACGACGAGGTAATACCTTACCTTGCTCATTTACAAACTTCAACAAGAAATCCTTGTCCTTGTAATCGATGTATTTGATACCGTGCTTCTTGAAACGACAGTATTTCTTCTTTTGAATTACTTGGGGAGTTTGGTTAAATACGAAATTTGTTTCTTTGCTCATAATTCAGTGTCCTCCTCTACTTTAATAGCAACTGCAGGCGCAGCTGGTTTGGATTCTTTTGCTGCAGAACGCAACTCTCCGTTACGCTTGCGTTTGTTGTAATCAACGCCCCACTTATCCAACTTCACAGTCAAATAACGCAATACGCGCTCATCGCGACGAAATGCCAATTCGAAAGTTTTGATAAAATCAGTGTTTGCGGTGAATTCGAACAGGTGATAAAAACCGGTTCCTTTTTTCTGGATGGGATAGGCTAGCTTGGTTAGGCCCCAGTTTTCTTCATGGACCATTTCCCCACCATTGCTCGTGATCAACTCTCTGTAGCCAGAAACAGCATCTTTCATCTGCTGTTCAGAGAGTACGGGTGTCAATATGATCACGGTCTCGTACTGTTGTTTGTTCATTTTATTTAAGGCTATAAAATTAGGGCTGCAAAGATAGGTGAATAATCTGTTAAAAACAATAGATTATTGATTTAGGGAACAGGATCGTAACCACTACCGCCCCAAGGATGACATCTTCCTATTCGCTTGATGGTTAACCAACCACCTTTCCAAGCTCCGTGTTTTTTAACTGCTTCCATTCCATACTGGCTACAACTAGGAGCATACCTGCAAGAAGAACCAAACAAAGGGCTTATTGCATATTGATAAAAACGGATTAGCCCCAGAAAAATGTATTTCATGTTGATGATTTGGTTGGTGTTTCAGCTTCGGGTAGCGATAGTTTTTTTATCAGCCGAGCTTGTAAATCCTTCCAGAGTTGTTCAATTTGGCGATAATCCACAATTTCTTTACCCGTATAAATCATTGCGATGGACAATTGTTTTTGATTGGATTCTGCCCACAACCGTAATTCTTGCTTGTTTTTTCGATATACTTCTCGCAACAATCGCTTAATCCTGTTTCTATCTACCGCTCTTGGGAATCTGCGTTTACTTGCCGAAAACAGAACCTTAACCCCAATTTCTTGCTGCGATCCGGACACATCACCAATTCTTTGTACCTCAATATCGTGTTCTTCTGCTCCAGAGAACAAGTGAATTTTATCTCCTAGATTATTTTCAATCTCTCTTGGATGCTCAAGCACAACAGAATCGTGGGCGATTGGCGGTAACTTATCCAAAGTCGCTTCCGTATCCGTTAACGCGATATCCACACCATCCACAACGGCATTCAGGCGCAGGGGGTATTTGGAAACAAAAACGCCCGATTGAAATAACCGGGCGATAATTTTTTCGCTACAAAGTCTTTCCGTTTTAGGAAGATTTTGACGCAAGCGATATGTAGACTCTGGATGCTGCATCCAAGAATCTTACGAGCATTAGCCTTTGTGGCTACGCTCGGCGCTAACTGTCAAACTTTGACGACCACGCTTACGACGTGCAGCCAATACACGGCGACCGTTAGCGGTAGACATGCGCTCACGAAAACCGTGACGATTTTTGCGTTTTCTGTTCGAAGGCTGGTAAGTACGCTTAGTCATAATTCTATTTTTTTATGAATCGGGCTGCAAATATAGCAAAATAGTTTTACTTCAAAAATGGTTATCGAAATAAAATTACAAAAAAGGACCTTATCTACCCCATTCTTATAATTATCTTTGATTTTAATTGACTTTACCGCCGTGGAAATCATTACAAATACTACAAAACAAGAGAATGGAGAACTGATTTATTCTGAAAGCCTTACCATGCGGAAAATGGTTTGGATACTATTACCCGTTTTTCTTGCCGTTTTATTATTACCTGCTGCGGGTCTTACAATGGCAGAAATACAATCCAAATGGGCACAAGATTTTTGGAATATGATTGCTCCGATAATTATCTTGTTAAGTGTATTTCTACTGTTATGGAATGTTCGATTGAATTGGTCGATTTCAAAAACCGAATTCAGTTTTACTTTTTTCCCATTTGTGCTAAAAAGACGCACCTATTCCATGGATGACGTGGACGATATTCAGGTGATGAAAATAAATTCACTAAAAGAATTTGGCGGTTGGGGATTACGAAGAGGAAAACTTGGTAAAGCGTATACAACCGCTGGTAACCATATTCTGCATGTTAAACTTAAAAATGGCACGCCTGTAAATGTGTCTGTTTTACGTCCTCAACAAGCCCAGGATTTTCTGGATCAATTACAACTTTCGTAGTGATTGTTAAAAATCCATCTTACCATAAATCGGCCTAGGCCTTACAATTATTTAACTCAATTAAGGATTTGTAAAGATTAAAGTAAACAAGCCATAACCTTTATTACATGTTGGAGAAATCCTACAAGATGAACTTCGTGCGAAACCTAAAAAATCATGCAAAAATTCATCAAACATTACTGGCTTTTAGCAATCTTATTTGCTTTGACCGCTAAAATCAATGGGCAGGCCCTGTTGATTTCAGAGGTGTATGTCAATCCATCCGGAACCGATTCTTGTAAAGAATTTGTTGAACTGGTGGCAACGAAAGATATAGATTTTAGTAAAACACCTTACTCTGTAATTGTATGTAATAACGGAACCGCAACCATACGCGGCTGGAAAGAAGGTAAAGCTATCACCTATGCTTTTGAAATTAATACAGGAAACATTAAAATGGGAGAGGTTGCTTATGTGGGAGGATCCTGTATGAAAATCAACGGGACTAAATTGAGAACCATTAATAACATGACCACGGGCGGAGATGGCGGAATTGGACAAAGCAATGCGAGTGGTGTTTTTGGGAATGGTGGTTCATCTGCAGATGGTTTAGCTATTTTTGACATGGCATTATCTTCCATCGATTCAACTACCGTTCCTATCGATGCTTTATTTTATGGTACCGCTTTGGGTGGAGCTATTGTAAGCAGTGGGACTGCTGGTTACCAACTCCCTTCTAATGACCTATACAGCGGTGGAAAAGTAACTACGGGTATTTATTTATCTGCAGACCCTGGAGCCAATTATTTGGTAGCAAAAGGAGAATATGATCCTACTGCCAACAAATTTACCTCAAAAAGAACACATACAACGTCCGCAACTACTGCAACTGATGGTAAATCGGACATTACCTTTGCTGGAGCCAAGGACACTACCAAACCAACGTTTACATTTAACATAAATAATAACGACAGCAACGTTGCAACAAACTCTTCCATTATTATCAGTTTTTCTGAATCCGTAAGACTGGCAAGCGGGTCCGCAATTACATCGGCCAATGCAGACACCTTGGTGATATTGAAGGAAAATAATAGCTCCGGAAACACTGTGACCTTTACAGCAAGTTACTCCAATAAACTATTAACCATTTCCCCCACATCAAACTTGAAGAATAATCAAGTTTATTATGTACAATTGAAATCTAATGTTATCAGTGATTCTATTGGAAATATAGCTACAGGAAATAATACAATTTCATTCAAAACCCAACCAGTTCAAACTCAATTTAAGGCAGGAGACCTGGCCTTTGTTGCCTATAGGATGAATGCACTTGCTACGGATGATGAATTCGCCCTAGTAACATTTGTTGATATTCTACCAGGTACTCAAATTCGTTTTACCGATGCTAAATTCACAACCAATTCCCCAGCTCAGTGCGCAGGTGGATTGGTTTGGACATCCCCTGCTTCGGGCGTTGCTTCAGGTTCAATAATATCCATTAAAAACGATATTCCGTCAACCAGTCTTGGTAGCATTACAGGTAGCAAATTCGGGTTGTCTAGTGGTGGAGATCAAATTATTGTTTACACCGGCACCAACACAAACCCTACCCACATTACAGCATTGAGTTCAAATAATTGGTTGAGCGCTAATACCACTTGCAGCGGTAGTCTTTCTATGTTACCTTCATCCTTAACCAATGCAACAAACGCTATCGAATTTTCTGGTGCGAAAGGGAATGTTTCCGGAAATACAGCTAACTCTTATTACACAGGAAAAACTACGGGCACCATTGCCGAATTAAAAGCACTCATTCACGATACCGCCAATTGGTTAGGAGCCGCTTCTGGATCTGCTCCACAAACCTGGCCTGCATGGGGATTCCCTGGCTCTCCTACCGTAACCAAAGGGGAACTTGTCAATTCCAATACATTGAGAGTTATTTTCTCTCGAGACATGGATTCTGCTTCGGCTGTTGATGCATCAAACTACACCGGTATTAGTGGTTTAACTTCATTAAAACGCAGCAATAATGGAACCGCTTTGGATACAGTTACGTTAACGTATGCAAATCCTTTTGCCGCAGGTACCACCTATACCCTAACCGTTCAAAACGTGATAGATGCTGAAAATAGAATGTTATTTAAGCCTTTTGATTTTACTTTTATCTATGAAACCAAAGTAACTTTTTCCAGTCGATTTGTTGCAGTTAACGAAGATGCAAAAGAAGCAGTTGTGAAAATTAATGTTCAATTCCCGAGCACCGGTACTTTACAAATTTCTCCAATGGTTGGGTCATGGAGTACTGCGAACGCTTCGGACTTCACCTTTACTGGGCAAACACTCAATATAGATGGATCCACTGCATCAAGTATTGATGTTAAAATTCCAATTTTAAACGATAATACATCCGAAAGCGATGAGTACTTCGCTGTGAAATTAGAATCGAAAACTCCGGGTATCACCGTAACAGGGCCTAATTTCTTTACCGTTTATATTAAAGATAACGACAGAAAATCACCCGTACC
Organism: uncultured Flavobacteriaceae bacterium; assembly: GCA_964446075.1. Classification (GTDB taxonomy): domain Bacteria; phylum Bacteroidota; class Bacteroidia; order NS11-12g; family UBA955; genus JAGKXC01. The sequence goes on from CAYUNO010000006.1 coordinate 9,439, forward strand.
CCAACAAGAAATCTCGTTGAACTTCATTGAAAGCTTCAATCCCAATCCCGTAAAAGGTTCAACTACCGAAATCGTAGTACATGATGCAAAATCGCAGCGTTTATTTATGACAAGTGCAATTCAAGATCGATTTGACATTGCCGATTTCTCAAACCCAAAAGATATAACTTTAATTAAATCCGTTGACATGTCCACTTATGGAGGTATCACTTCGATTGCGGTTAACAATGGCTTGGTTGCCGTTGCCTCGCCCAATGCCAACGAACAACTTCGTGGTCAAGTTGTATTTTTCGATACCGATGGTACCTACATCAATAAAGTTGAGGTTGGATTTTTACCCGATATGATCACCTTCACACACGATGGCAAAAAGGTTCTTACAGCCAACGAAGGTCAACCCAATTTGGATTATTCTATTGACCCCGAGGGCTCAGTTTCCATCATCGATTTAACTGCAGGTGCCGATAAGATTTCAAATGCCGACGTAAAAGAGGTGAGCTTCAGCTCGTTTAATGCACAAGAGAGTATTTTATTAGCTCAAGGTATTAGAAAATTGTACGCACCGAGCACATTATCTCAAGATTTTGAACCTGAATTTGTAACTATATCTTCAGACAACAAAACAGCTTGGGTAACCTTGCAAGAAAACAATGCCATCGCTGAAATCGATGTTGATAAAGCAAGTGTTTCAAAAATTTGGGCTATGGGAACTAAAGATTGGAGTAAATCTTCTCTCGGATTTGATGCCAGTGATAATTCTGGGCATCTATTAATGAATAATTGGCCCGTAAAATCTTTTTATATCCCCGATGCGATAAATAATTTCACCATTAACGGGAAAACTTATTTATTAACGGCAAATGAAGGCGATGAAAAGGAATACACCCCATTAAACGAAAGAACCACCGTTTCTGCAGTAAAGTTGGATTCTGCCACCTTCCCCAACGCCGCACAATTAATGGAAAGCCATGCTTTGGGTAGATTCCGAGTAACTACTTTAAGTAAAGACAAAGACGGTGATGGCGACTTAGACGAAATCAACAGTGTAGGCGCCCGTTCCTTCAGTATTTGGAATCCTGAAGACGGCTCTTTGGTCTACGACAGTGATGCCGATTTTGAATTAATTACTTCACAGCATCCCGCCGTTGGAAGAATTTTTAATGCCGATAACGAAAATAATACATTTAAATCTCGCAGTAGAGCGAAAGGTCCCGAACCCGAAGGAGCAACCGTAGCAGAATACAATGGAGAATATTTTGCGTTTATTGCACTAGAAAGAACCGGTGGCGTCATGGTCTATAAAGTTACTGACCCTAAAAATCCCGTGTATCAAGATTATAAAAATTCAAGAAGCAATACCCTCTACAGCGGAGATAATGGACCTGAAGGCATTCAATTCATCCGACCTGAAAACTCCCCAACAGGTAAGCCTTATGTGATTGTTGCTAATGAAATAAGTGGAACGGTAGCTGTTTTTGAAGTTCAAAACAATATGAAGGTTAACAGCAACACTGAATTGGCTCTATCTAGCAAACCTTTATTAGCTTATCCAAATCCTAGTACAGGCTTGGTGAATTTGAATAAATCTGGAATTGTATCGGTAACGAATGCACTTGGACAGGTAGTTTTCCAAAGTGAGTTTGAGTTAAACACAATTAACCTATCCATGTGCTTACCCGGTATTTATGCCATTTCCGTTGGGAACGAAACAACCAAAGTGATAATTAAATAATCTTATACCTGACAACAGGACTGAAACAACTGAAATCAGAAAAAAAAGGCTACTCAATAATGGGTAGCCTTTTTTATTTATTCTCAGAACAAGACAATCAGATTTGATTGTAATAAATATTCCGCACCAATCCATCGGCAAGGCCAATTTTGGGAACCGAAATTTCTCGAGCTCCGGCCCAACGCAATATGGACGTGTAAATTTGCAAAGCCGGAACAATCACCTCCGCGCGCTCTTGCCTTAACTGATAGGTATGCATGCGCTCTTCCATGGTCATGGAACCTAAGTCCCGTAAAAATGTCTCCAGCTGTGATAAAGTAATTGGTTGCCCTTCTTTCTGTTTAGACAGTGCAAATAACTTATTGATATTGCCGCCACTACCCACCACTTTCAAGGGTTTATGATCTTTTACAGCAATTTTTACGGATCGTTTAATTTCGTCCCAAATCTCTTCTTTTACCTTGCCACTCATTAATCGGATGGTTCCAATATCGAAAGACTCCTGCAAAACTTTTTCTCCAAACGAATACAGCGTTAACTCCGTGCTACCACCACCAACATCGATATACAGGGTACTTCCATTTTGCGCCCCCGACTGTCGTAAATGCGTTTCGTAAATGATCTCCGCCTCTTCTCTACCAGAAATAACCTCAATATTAATTCCTGTTTTTTTCAAAACAGACTGCACAATTTCGGGAGAATTACTGGCATCTCTCATAGCCGATGTGGCGCATGCTCTAAAATGCGTAACCCCGTAAATCTCCATAATCAATCGAAAACTCTCCATGCTTTTCTCCAACAACGCTACTTTTTCTTGAGAAATTAACCCCGATTCAAATACATCCAAACCCAACCTCAAGGGCAATCTTAACAAACTAAGTTTGGTAAAATCTACCGTTTCGTTTTTATAAGGAATGGCCTGAGCCACCAATAATCGTACTGCGTTGCTGCCTATGTCAATGGCTCCGAGATTCAAGGGTGTATTCTTTGGATGCAAGGTATTGGTAGATTAATAGTTGCGAACGACAATCAGCTTCTCCTTCTCCCTTTTCTACGTACTGATTGCTGAGCGCAGAATCCAAAATTCGTGCTTTTTGATTTTCCCTCAACTGAATGTTCATAATATGGGATAACTCGTCTTGCCACAATGGATTTTCGATTGGACAAGAAATTTCCACTCGATTATCTAAATTCCTGGACATCCAATCAGCCGATGAAATAAATACCTGCCGATTTGCACCTTCTCCAAAAATCATTACTCGGGCATGTTCCAAATACTGATCCACAATACTGATTGCTTTCGGTTTCATCTTAAACGATTTCTGATCCGAAACCGCACAACAAATTCCACGAATAATTAAATCTAAACGCACCCCTGCTTTGGCGGCAGTATACAGCGTTTCAATCATCGGTTTATCGCTCAACGAATTCAGCTTTACTATCATGGATGCTGATTTCTTCTTTTTCGCTAATGCAATTTGCTTTTCAACTTGGGTTTGAAAGAACTTCCGAGTATTTACCGGGGATGCCACTAAGGTCTTTAACGATTTCAATACTCCCACATTGGGGGAGTCTTTTTCTAAGCAATCAAACACCTTGTTCACATCCATTAAAATTTTGGGATTGCTGGTTAACAGACAATGGTCGCCGTAAATTTTAGCCGTATTTTCATTCAAATTTCCCGTGCTCACAAATCCAAAATGTTTGGTTTGATTGAATTCTCTCCGCTTTATCACACAAATTTTTGCATGCACTTTCATGTTGGGTACTCCTATTTTCACGGTAACCCCTTCTTCCTCTAACCTTCGTCTCCAACGTAAATTGGCTTCTTCGTCAAATCGGGCTTTTAATTCTATTACCACCACCACTTGCTTCCCATTTCTAACTGCATTTATTAAAGCATTGATGACCTTGGAATCCGCCGCAAGTCGATACAACGTAATTTTTATACTCACCACCGCTGGATCGATAGCTGCTTCCCGCAGTAGGTCAATAACCGAATCAAACGAATGGTATGGAAAGTGCAACATAACATCGGTTTTGTTTAAGACATCTAAAATCCTACACGGCTGTTGCAACAAAGGGTGTACAAAAGGTTTTGGTCTTTCAATAATATCGGGAAATACCGATTTCGGAAAATCCATAAAATCCTTAAAATTATGAATCCGGCCGCCGGGAATCAGGTTGTCTTTTCTGGACAGATTAAGGCGTTTAACCAACCAATCTAACAAATTAGGATCAATCTGCTTATCGTATACAAAACGTGTAGCTTTCCCTTTTTTTCTGTTTTTAAGTCCTTTCTCTAATTCGTCAATCACATTGGAATTTAAATCATTATCCATGTCCAATTCCGCATCTCTTGTTACTTTAATAATATGTCCCATGAATCGATTAAACCCAAACGGAGCAAACAAATAGGGTAAATTAAAACGAATAACGTCTTCCAACAACATAATGTCATGCACTCCTTTTTTAGAAGGAAGAATAACAAATCGGGACAATTCCCCCACTGGAATTTCAATTAATGCATAACGCTGCATCAGCGGATTGGTATCGTGCCCTAGAACACAGGCCAAATAAATACTTCGATCCCGCAATAACGGCATGGACGGAATACTCTCTACCATCAAAGGCACTATTCGAGTATGTAACTTTTCATCAAAGTACTTAGTTACAAATTCTTTTTGTTCCTTATTGATCTGTTTTTCTGTTTTTAGAAATACATTCTTCTCCCCTAATTCTTCTACGATTTCTCTGAATATCTTCTCAAAAGTAGATTGTTGGCTTACAACCGTGGTTTGAATTTGCTTTAAAATTTTATCTGGGTGTGTTTCCAATTGCATTTTCGCAGCTCCACCCAGTTTTACCATTTTATTTAGAGTGGCAACTCTCACTCGAAAGAACTCATCCAAATTATTGGAAAAGATCCCTAAGAACTTCAGCCTATCGTGAAGATGGTTATCGGAATCCTCAGCTTCTTGCAATACCCTACCATTAAACGTTAACCAACTTAAATCTCGAATAACAAATTTACTTTTTGATGCGATTAATTTTTGCACGTCTACAAATATCCTCGGATAAACCACCCGCAAATTTTGTATTAATGATACCATTGTATTAATTCAATGTTAACAATGTTCAGACAACAATGCGGATTTAACGATGATTTATTGCGTATTCAATATTGTAGAAACATACCAGTTGGTATTTCGAGTAAAATTAAGCATGGCAAAGAAGAAATTAGACATTTGCGTACTTAGCGATATGCACTTAGGAACCTATGGTTGTCATGCAGAAGACATCTGTGACTACCTATCCAGCATAAAACCTGAAATCTTAATTTTAAACGGCGACATCATCGATATTTGGCAATTTAAAAAACGCTATTTCCCTGCTTCGCACATGCAAGTGCTTAGAAAAATACTAAAAATGGCGGAAAAGGGATGTAAGGTTTATTATATCACAGGCAATCATGACGAAGCATTGCGCCGATATTCCGGTATTGAATTAGGGAATATTGTACTGGATGATAAGTTAATTTTGGAAATAGATGGTAAAACCATTTGGTTTTTTCACGGTGATATTTTTGACGCTACCACCCAAGGAAGTGCCAAAATATTGGCAAAACTAGGCGGAAAAGGGTATGATATTCTTATTTGGATAAACCATCAAATAAATCGATTTGCTGAGTTTTTTGGTAAAGAAAAAATGAGTTTCTCCAAAAAAGTAAAATCTGGAGTTAAAAAAGCCGTTAGTTGGATTGCTAATTTCGAAGACACCGCTGCTGAACTTGCTATTCAAGAAGGTTATGATGTAGTATGTTGCGGCCATATTCATCAACCCCAGGATCGAGTTATATCCAATAGTCATGGCTCTGTTCGATACTTAAATAGTGGAGATTGGATAGAGAATCTTACTTCATTAGAATATTCACAGGGCGAATGGAGTATTTATACGCACCATCCTTTGAGTAAAAAGGAAAAAATCAAACAAAAAAACGAATTCCAAGATCTATTAAAAATACCATTACCTGGGGTAATGCCCTCTTCCAATGTACCCGCTTGGGTAGCTTTTAACGATGTTATCTAATTCGCTAAAAATATTATATTCCGTACAAGCCACTGGAAATGGCCACATTTCTCGTGCATCGGAAGTTTACCAATACCTAATAAAATATGGAACCGTTGATATTCTACTTTCCGGTTCAAATTGCAATTTAAACGTTGATTTGCCAGTTAAATACCGGTTATCTGGTATTTCACTGTTCTATAAACACGGTGGGGGATTGGATTATTGGAAGATGCTCAAGCAATTAAATCCATTTAAGATTGTTAAGCAAATTATTTCTATTCCAGTACACCAATACGATTTAATAATCAATGATTTTGATTCGTTAACATCGTTAGCCTGTCGATTACGAAAGGTCAAATCTGTGCATTGGGGACATCAAGCGAGTTTTCAATTTGAAAAATCCCCGAGACCGGAAAAAAGGGAAATGTTAGGAGAATGGGTTCTCAAAAACTATTGCAGAGCTACTGTACATATCGGCTTACACTTCCTTCCCTATGAGTTGGGGATTTTACCACCTATAATCAAAGAATCCGTTCGACAGACGATTCCAAGTAATCAAGGTCATTTAACCATTTATTTACCGCAATACTCGGTAAAAGAATTAATTAACAATCTAAGTTCACTCAATTTCGTTCCTATCCATATTTTTACTTCTCAGGTGAAGGAACCGCAAATACATCAGCATATCACCTGCTTCCCGGTTGATAAAGAATCATTTAGTAACTCAATGATTCATTGCGCAGGACTTATCACTGCAGGTGGCTTTGAAACCCCAGCGGAAGCCTTGTATTTAGGTAAAAAGTTAATTGTTATTCCAATTAAAGGACAGTACGAACAACTTTGTAATGCTGCCGCTCTAAGTAAGATAGGCGTCCCGGTACTACCGGAATTAACTGTGCATACGGGGCAACTAATTTGTAAATATTTTTCTCTATTCCCTCACCAAATTAGTGGAAATCCCATTCAAGTCTTCAACCAAGTACCTAACTCAGTTATTGATCCAACTAATCCCTTTGCAGATCCATTTACTGCACTGGAAATCAAATCCAAAAAAAATAAAAAATCTCAAAACACTTGGCTAAACAAGCTCTCTCATCAACCTAATCTAGAAGCAAGTAGTATCAATCGAAGCGAAATCGGTAATTACTTCCGAATGTTCAGCAACGAAAATATTGTAGATAAAATGATGGTAATAGCGTTGAACTATACGAATACGTCAGAAGAAAGGAAATCTATATTTCGTCGATTATTTAAGAAACGCCGCTACCCGAATTTACGATTGATTTCGGACTTACAAATACCAGTTTCCCAGTAGCATCTTCCGCCATTAGTATCATTCCTTGGCTTTCAATACCTCTCATCTTTCTTGGTGCGAGGTTAGCAACCACCACCACTTGATTGCCTACTACCTCATCCGGCGAGAAATGCATGGCTATCCCAGACACAATAGTTCTAGGTACTGTCTCCCCTAAATCCACCGATAGTTTTAACAATTTATCGGCTTTTTCAACTTTCTCACAGGCGATAACGGTTCCCACTCGCAAATCGATTTTTGCAAAATCAGGGAATTCGATGAGCGGTTTTATTTCGGCCAATTCCTCAGCATCGGCAAGAGACATACCTACGGAAACGTTATTTACGGTTAATGAGGACTGCAATTTTTGAATTTGAACATCCACAACATCGTCTTCTATTTTCTGAAACAGAAGTTCTGCAGAGTTTAATTGCTGACCCGCTGCCATTGATAACCACTTACTTTCCAACCAAAATCTACTTTTCAAAGAATCCACATCCCCTACCGCTAGCTGATTCAATAAGCGTTTAGATGCTTCCGGCATAAAAGGCTCCATCAACAAGGCTATATTTAACAGTAAATCGGTTGACTGTCGCAGGATAAACGCTGTAGCTTTTTCATCGGTTTTTATCAATTTCCAAGGTTCTAAATCGGCTAAAAATTTATTACCCAACCGCGCCAATTCCATAAATGCGAATTGTGCGTCACGGAATCGGTATTCGGTCAATAATTGTTTAACGGGAGCTATGTATTGATCATATAAAAGCTGCGTATTGCTGATTTCCAAATTGTACTCTAACCCCAATACGGTGGCCGATACTTTTTCCAACCGATACTGCGGCAAATCTTCCACTTTGGGCAAAGAACCTTGATAGTATTTATGCATTAGTACCATTACCCGATTAGCAAAATTCCCTAGAATACCTACTAACTCAGAATTAACTCTTGTTTGGAAATCTTTCCAGGTAAACTCAGAATCTTTGGTTTCGGGCGCAATTGAAGTTAACACATAGCGTAATTCATCCTTACGATCAGGTAATTCTTCCAAATATTCATTTAACCAAACAGCCCAGTTACGGCTTGTAGAAATTTTCTGGCCCTCCAAATTTAGGAATTCGTTGGCCGGTACCTGAGTTGGTACTACATATCCATCCCCTCTTAGGTGCAACATAGCTGGGAAAATTATGCAGTGGAATACAATATTATCCTTACCAATGAAATGTATCAATTTAGAATCGCCGGTCCACCAAGATTGCCAATCTTCGGGTAACTTCTCCTTGGTTGCCGAAATATATCCAATCGGTGCCTCAAACCAAACATACAAGACCTTACCCTCAGCATTGGATACAGGCACGGGAATTCCCCAATCCAAATCCCGAGTCATTGCTCTAGATTTTAAACCGTCGTTTAACCAACTCTTACATTGGCCCAATACATTTGACTTCCAATTGTTTTTACTATTAATCCAATCATTTAAAAAATTCTCCTGTATCTGCCCCAAGGGTAAATACCAGTTTGTTGTCTCTTTCAATTGAGGCGGAGTACCGCTCAACGCACTTCGAGGGGAAATTAATTCGCTTGGACTTAGTGTAGAACCACATTTTTCGCATTGATCTCCGTATGCATCGGGATTACTGCATTTTGGACAAGTTCCTAAAATGTATCTATCAGCTAAAAACTGTTGTTCTTGCTCATCGAAGTATTGTTCACTTTTTATCTCTTCGAAAACTCCTTTATCCAAAAGATTTTTAAAGAAGTCTTGAGCCATTTCTTTATGAGTGGCCGAAGATGTTCTGGAATATACATCAAAGGAAATTCCTAAATCGGCAAATGATTTACCAATGATTGCATGGTAACGATCCACAACATCTTGGGGCGTAATCCCTTCTTTTCTTGCTCGCATGGTAATGGGAACACCGTGCTCATCGCTGCCGCAAACAAACAATACCTCTTCCCCCATAAGTCGTTGAAAACGAGCATAAATGTCCGCGGGGATATACACACCTGCTAAATGTCCAATATGAACAGGTCCATTAGCGTAAGGCAATGCAGCAGTTATTAAGGTTTTAGCCATAAACTGCAAAGATACAAAACTATCGCACGCCTCTTAAAAATTCCGAATTTGCGTTTTGGTAATAGGGTGTTAATCCGGGTAATGATTTGCGTAATTGTTCCTTTTCACTAACTTTTTTGAGCACTTCGGCTTTAATTTCAGGCGGCACCTCTGCTGTTAATCCATTCCCTTTATTTGATTCGCGTTTATCTTCTTCACCTTGTTTTCGATCGGCCTTTTCATGCTCCAATAAACGAGTCATAATTTGTTTTTGTCTATCTACATTTTGAGCACCGATTTTTCCATTAACGATATCACGCTCTTGTTGCTCCATTAACTGTTCTGTTTCTTTGAGCAACTGATTAGTACTTGGATCTCCCCCACCCATTTCTTTTCTTAATTGTTCTACCTGCCTACGCAGTTGTTCCTGCATTAACGCCATTTTAGCTAATTCCTGGTTCATCCTTTTACTCTCGTCCCCATCACCAGAATTGTCTCCTTCTCCCGGTTTTTGATTCTGTCCACCCTTAGCACCCCCTGATTTCCCTTGTTTCATTTGTTGCAATTTCTGCAACTGTTCGCCCAATTTTTCCTGACCTTCGGATAATTTCCCTCCCGGTTTTGGCTTCCCCTTTCCTTTTCCTGAGTTGTTTGGATTAGAACATGCCTGGTTCCCCTCTTTTTGTTGCTGTTGCATTTGCTGCTGCATATTTTGCAAACTTTCCATCAGCATATCCGCCAAACTATTCATACCGGACATCACGTATTGTTCTTCCACAGCCGCTTGACGCAAATTCCTTACACGTAAGCGCTCCAAGGATTCCTCCATGCGATAATTTATGCCGTTCAACTCTTTCGTAACAAACTGATTAATTGCCATCTGCCTTTTAGCCAACGCTTCTAAACTATCTTCCAAAAACAACCAACTCTCTTTCAATTTCATCTGTTCCTTGTTGAGAAAACTCAAGCGAGGATTATCTGCATTTATTTTTCTTAATTCTAAAAAATGTGTCTCCTGTCTACCTGATAATTCTATTAAGTTATCTAATAGTGCACGTAAAGTCTGATAATCTTCGGCCATTCTTTTTTCTTGCTCTTTTTGGAAACTCTGTTCCAATTGTTGCATGGCTTCTTTCATTTTTTCGGCTGACTTCCGCTGCTTTTCGGTAGCGGCACTTTTTTTCTGCTCACCCAAATTCTGTGCTGCTTGTTTAGCCTCTTCTTTAGCATCATTTCTTGCTTTTTCACCACGGTTTAATTCCATGGGTTTTTCTAGCGCCTTATTTTTTTCTTCTATTTCTTTGCTTCCCTCATCCAATTTATTCAAATCTTGATTTAACTGCTCCTGTTCCTTTTTCAACTCAGCCAGTTCTGATTTGGTAGCTCCTTGGGTTTTCTTCTCTAACGCTTCCTGTTTTTCGATCCACTCTTGCATGGCCTTAAGTTGCAAGTCCACGGCTTCTTCTAATTCTAGTGATTTTAATTGCTCCATTAACTTCTCCAACTCCATCGCTTGCTCTCGATTCATGGATTTAACCTCATCCATCTTTTGCTGAAGTTGTTGTTTATCTGCTTTTTGTTGAAGTAGTTTATTGATTTCCTCCAGTAATTTTTGCATTTCTGGATTCGACAACTGCTTTAACTGCTTGTTGATTTCATCCTTTTTCTGCTGCAATTCGGGCTTTACTGGATTTAGATTTTTCTTTTGTTCGTTAATTTTTTCTTGCTTTTGCTGCAACTGTTTTAACGTATTGAGCATTTTTTGTTGCTCTTGAATGAACTTTTCAACTTTACTTTCTTGATTCCAATCTAAACTTCGTTCATTTCGCATTGATTCTTGCAATTTACCTGCCTCACGCTGCATTTCTTTTAATTCCTTCACCCCAGAACTCATTCCTTTTCCAATACCCGCCTCTTGTTTTTCTAAGGAACGCACCAAGGAAATCTCATCCAATAACTTCAATGTCCTAATCTCTGTTTTTGTGGTTTTACCTCCATTCACCTTGTCATTGTCCACAGCAGAAAAATAATATTCGATGGCCGCAGCATTGGTTGGAACTAGTTGCCTACTATCGAGACCAAACGCGATGCCTACTTGCTGTTTTTGTCCATCAAAAACCGCTTTATGCTGCCATTGGGTGTCTTTTGCCGTTAAACCTTTACCAACCGCTCTATAATGAAATTTAATGGAAGAAATTCCGTAATCATCGCTAGCCAACCCCGATAGATACCAAGTTCCAATCTTGAATGAATCTGCTATAGACTGAACCTCTAAATTGGGATACAAATCCGAAACTATAGCAATTGAACTAGCAATAGTGTCTGAAACCGCACCTAATTTACCTTTCAATAAAAAGCGGAGTTCTATGGGTGATTTAACCAATAATTTATACTTATTTCCTATTTCCACAGGCGACATCCATGCATTATCTACGCCTTTTGTTAACCATAATTTATCAGCATATTTAGTTCTCAACGTCCAACTTAACACGGTGCCCTCAGGCACTGAAAGTCGATTAGAAACGGCCAAAGGACCATCCATCGCTCCAATATAATCCGGATAATCTGCAAAAAGTTCTATCGCATCCCATTGAGGACGTTTGATAACGCGAACTTCGTACGGGCCAAATTCAAATCCCGCTGCTTTCACCATAAATTTCATCGATTCCCGAACATCTTCTTTTCGGAGAGTAAAACTGGATGGGCCTAATTTTTTAAACTTCTTATTCTGTCCCTCACAAACGAATTCAATAGATTCGGGGAAAGACCTACCTTCAATGCTCGCTTCCAACAATAGAGGAGAACCCTCAACTATTTCCCAAGAATTCAAAAATCTGATTTTGAACGGTGCTTGCGGTACATAGGTTTTGGAAAAATTGGCCATACGCTGAATTCCTTCTCCCAATTTTGACGCTTGCGATATATAAATTAGACCAATAAAAATCAGCGCTACAGTTACTTTTTTTGTATACTTCCGGTACTCACCCCACGGCAAGGATTCTATAATAGGCACTCTAGAGAGCTCCACCGTCTTCTGGTCTATGGATGCCTTTAAGAGACCAACGTTTATTGATTGTGAATTTGATAACTCGGCTTCATGATTTAACTGAAGATAATTCAATAATTTATCACCAATTACAGGGATTTCATGACCTATTTTTCGGGCAGCATCTTCCTCTGTCAACTTCCCTAATCCCCCATAAAAGTGTAGAAGTGGCTTAAGAATCCAAGCATAACACCAATAGGAAAATGCGGATAATAAACTCACGAATAAAATTGTTTTCGCTATACTGCTTAACCAAAACAGGTATTCTGCATAAAAAACAAACCCCGAAATGAAAGAAACCATCATCAACCATCGCAATAACCCCCGCATCCACTGTTGTTTGTGGTATGCACGAATATACTGATGTAAACTATGGTGAATGCTGGAACTCATTTCCGATAAATTACTAAAAACACAAATTTACGATACAACGATCGCTATGCCATTATAATTTCGATGGAAGTATTTGCATTTTTCGCAACATATTATCCATAGCAATTGCAGCAGCTATACCTGCATTCAAACTTTCAGCTTCGCCTATCCTAGGTATGGTGATAAATCGCTGCAAAGCGGCTTTTAACTCTGTCCGTATCCCATGAGATTCACTACCAATTATTAAGGCAGAATTGCTTGGTATCTCACAGTCATACAAAGACTCACCAGTTAAGTCAGCACCAAACACTTCCCCTGTGTACGTCTGTAACCAATCGGTTAGTTTCACATACCGAATCCCAACACGTAAAAAGGAGCCCATCGTTGCCGACAAAACTTTCGGATTATAACAATCTACGGTATCTGTACTTGCAATAATCTCGCTTAGTCCATACCAATCGGCCAATCGAATCAACGTCCCCAAATTACCGGGATCACTAATTCCATCCAAAACCAAGGTAAATTTTGGACTCGATTCCCCTATCAACGAGACCTTCTTCTGCTTGAGAATATCTTCCACTGACAACATTTCTACCCAAGCAAATACCCCGGGCGGGGTTTCCATAGAAGAAATTTTTTTATTGTCCGATTCTGTCATAATCTCATAAGAATACACAGGGCCATGCTTTTGTGCAAACTCCTCGGTGCACCAAATCCCCAACACCTTCCACCGACTGTGGAATACTTCCTCTACCGCTTTTCGCCCTTCCACCACAAATTGAGCATATTTTTGTCTGAATTTGGATAACTTGAGCGAGCTCAGGTGCTTCAACTGAGATTGACTTGGCATATAAAAAACACAAATATCTTCATTTTCCTTGGAGTAGTACAATCGGACTGCTTTTTTCAATTGCGATTGTGTTGTTTGGTTGTGGTGTAAAAAAAACGATCCCAGACAGTCAATACCTACTTCGAAAAAATCTAGTTGTTATCCACGATAATAAATCACTAAAGGAAGGCGATCTAAAAGCCCAAATTCTCCATCGGCCCAATAAACGGGTTTTATTCAATCGATTACCTGTATTTTTATGGAGCTATGCCTTAGGCAGCAGCTATAAACACCCCGAAAAAAATGATTCCATCGCATGGAGGTCAAAACTCAGAAATCAATGAGGAGAACCCCCTGATTTAGT
>CAYUNO010000007.1:0-22430 GCA_964446075.1 uncultured Flavobacteriaceae bacterium
TTGTATACTTTATTACCCAAATTAGCAAGGACACCTTCTAAGAATTCAAATCTTGCCGAAACGCGTGCGTTTGATCCCGAGTTTAAGAAAATAAAATTAGTATCATGCTTCTCGTAATAACTCTCAATCATGTTGTGATTGGATTCCGGCAAAACCGAAACAAAACCTTCTCCTTTTGCATTCTCTTGGATTTGTTGACAAAAACGGATGGCTACCGCTTCATATGCTAAATCACATACCACCACAAATTTGTTACGAATGGTATTCTGAAAATAACCGTGCATGTCTTTGGCTTTGGCAACGATTCCAGCCGGCGATTGGAACATAGAGCGAATTTGCTCTAAAGAACCGTGCATATCCTCTCCTATCAACTCGCCTAAAATCATAACCAAGGTACTTAATCCGAAACCAAGGGTCATTCGTGGTTGAAATCCTCCTTGAATTGTATAAAATGGCAACCCCTCAGCTTGCGCTAATTCTGTTAATTTCCCACCAGCAGCAATACATACCAAGGTACATCCTCGCTCTGTAGCCTCCTGATACATAGACAATGTTTCTTCCGTATTCCCGCTATAACTGCATAGAATTACTAAGGTGTCTTCTCCTGCGTATCCAGGTAAATGGTATTCGTTAAACACCTCCACCGGAACTGGCATCTTTTGTAAAAATAACAACCTGGCCAGTCTGCCACCGATCCCACTACCGCCTAATCCACCAATTACTACATTGGAAAAATCATCTACTTTAAGATGATGTGGTTTGTAATTTGCTAGAACATATTCAATTTGCTGATGGAAGTTTTCTAAAGACTGTTCGTGAGTAATCGCTGACATAGCACAAAAATAAAGGAAACTGCATAAAAATGAAAAAGGTCGGAGTGTATTCCTCCGACCTTTTTCTAATTAGTTTAAATTATTATTAGAACCACTCAAACTTGTAACGATAATCCTGAATTTTCGCTTGTTTTTTGAATGCTCTATCTAAAGTACCTGCCATAAACTGACCTGAATTCATAAATGCATATTGATCGGGCGCAGTTAATACTGACTTGGGGACCTCTATTGACTTACGCTTAGTTATATAAACAACAGCAGTATATTCTTTTCCGATAACTGGCTTACTAAACTTGTTTTCCTGAGAACCAAATACAGCACCTAAGATTTTTAATTCTGCATTCAATTGAGGAATCATTCGCTGACCCATTCTCAAATCATCGGCAGGAATCAACAATCCATTTACCGCTTTAGATAAATCGTTTGGATTTTTGGTTTTAGCAATGGCAGATTCCAATTTCTCTGCTATTTTTTTACCTTTTAATTCTTGACGAACCAATGGTTCAATTTCACTGCGAACATCCTCTAAAGTAGCATATCCTACATGTTTAGCTGCTTCCACCTTCATAACTAC
The DNA here is from genome assembly GCA_964446075.1 of uncultured Flavobacteriaceae bacterium. Classification (GTDB taxonomy): domain Bacteria; phylum Bacteroidota; class Bacteroidia; order NS11-12g; family UBA955; genus JAGKXC01. The sequence continues at coordinate 1,408 of CAYUNO010000007.1, forward strand.
GTGCCTTGAAGGAAATGAAAACACATCGGAAACATCACCCGATTTACGATTATTATCAAACAGCCAATACAACACTTCTTTTACATCTGAAGGCTCTTCAATTCCTGCAAAACGATCGGTATTGGTTTGAATGTCTCGCACCAAACGAGGTACTAAACCTTGTTGCTCTTGAGTTTTATCAAATTTAACCGCATCGGAACCGATGATGGATTTGAATTCACGACTTGCTTTCGATACACGTTTAACCGTTTCATTACCAGGAGTAATTGGAATAATATTCTCGCTGTATTTCACCAAAATATTTGATGGTTCTTCCATCATTTTGATAATGTGGTAACCAAATTGTGTTTTTACTAATCCTACCTGACCTTTAACAGCAGTTTTACAGAAATCCGCAAACGGCTTAACAAAACCATTAACGCCCTTCCATCCTAAGTCACCACCGTTGGTTGCTGAACCTTGATCGGTAGAAAACTTACTTGCTAATTCAGCAATATTGGCACCACCTTTAACTTGATTGAATAATTCGGTAGCTTTCGCCAACGCCATAACGGAATCCGTAATGGTAGTAGTTCCATCTGGTAATGGACCATCGTTAGGAATCAAAATATGCGATGCTCTAACTGTTAATCCAGTATCTTTTTTCTCTTTAACTTTTTGATAAACATAGAATTTTCCCGCTTTGTACAAAGGTCCCAACACAGATCCTTCCGGAGATCTCCACAACTGAGACCCAACTTCTTGGGGCGTTTTTTCACCTACATCAGCAATATTCAAAAACTCGCCTGCAGAGGATGTATCCGCTTCGGTAGTAGCGCGTAAACCCTCAGCATATTTTACCGCTTGCTCATAGATGTTCTGTGTATCCTGTGAAGTTGGTGTTACATCCCATACAACGTATTTAACGGTTCTGCGTTCATCAAGATTTTTGTATTCTTCTTTATGCTCTTCCAAATAAGCCTCCAATTCGGCATCCGTCACTTTAATGTCCTTATCAGGAACAGAATTGTGTGCCACAGCAACAATACTGCCACTTACCGTTTGATTGGCAACCAAATATTCCATTTCCTTTTCCACTTTTGTCTTAACATTTGCTTTGGCAACATAAGTTGCATAGCGCGACATTAACTCCTGGTCTTTAATTGAGTTGGTTAATGTCAATAGGAATCCACGCAACATGGAATTGGTTTTGGCTTGTTTGTAAAAACGCTTTACGATGGCAGCATCGAATTTACCATTGGTCTTAAAATCGGGGATTTGTTCCATGGTTTGACTATGATACTCACCCCATAACAATTCCTCCACATCCGCATCAGACAAAGTGATATTCGCTTTTTCAATTTCGCTATACAAAACTTGCTTTTTGATCAATTCGTCCCAAGCCTCACCGTATACTTCCTTAATTGTCTTTCTGCGAAGCTCATCGTCTTTCTGCATTTTTTCCTGAAGATTAGGATCGTTTTGCAATTTCTGCATAAACAAATCGTTGGCGATTTTATCAATTTGATCGTCTTTAATCTCTTCTCCATAAATCGTTGCGATTATATCCTGACTTTGATTAGGATTACCGTTGCCGTATTTGCTGCTTAGAATATCGCTAACTACGAATAGAACCAAGGCTGCAACTACAACACCAACCACAACACCGGAGTTTCTTAACTTCTGTATAACTGCCATAATTTTTTTAAGGAAGGCAAAAATAAAACTTCAATACTACAAACACAAAAGACTTGTGCGAATTATGATGAATTTTATAAAATTATTTGCGCTAATGCGCTATAATTCAATTCCGTTGCTAGGGTAAATACAAGGATTGTTTAATGCCGATGCCCTTATACCGCGCATTCACCTCAAAAACCCCTTTCCCCAATCTATCTATAGGAATTGAAAAATCCATATAGCCGTTTTCCCATTGTTCTATTACATTTTGAAAAACAATTTGTTTTCCTTGCTTTATTTCGATGGTTAACGACTTCGCATTGGGCCATTCAACCCATAAAATTAACTTCTTCTCTTTTTTATCGGTATTGGTTTTTACGTTGTCTTGGGTTGGATCGTGAAGAAAAACCAAAATATCGGCATACTCGATTTGGGTGTAACCCTTGCCTTTATTCTTCTTTTTGTTGATTTCCACCATGCGGACATAAGGAAATTTATCCGATAAGGACCATGCAGTATAGGCCGCCCAAACCTTATCACCGGAAATATGCAACCCCAAATAATCGCCCATAAAATGCGATTTCCCTGGATTTAAGCTAGGTATAGAACTCCATCGAGCTGGAGTGGATATTTTAACACCACTGATTTTAGAACCATACAAATCGGTAAAAAAACCGGTTTCACTTCTTCGCCTGTCCATCCAACACACCCAAACTTCCTGACCTTTGGCATCCACAGCTATCATCGGAGAATATTGGGAACCGTCACTGCTTAGCCCCTCCAATCGACTGAAACTTGCACCATTATCGATAGATCGATATACAAAAATATCCAGATCCGCCTTATAAAATGGGCCAACATTTTCTACCTTACTCCCCACTTTTTGGGCTGCTGTTCCTCCGGAATACGTAAAATAAATATCGCCTTTTCTATTACTGACGATAAAAGGCATTCCGTTAGCGCGCATCTGACCGGCCAAATTGCTGTGGTTCCAACCTCCAAACTGAACGGCAACAGCACGGTCTTTGCCCCAAGTCTTGCCCCCATCTTCACTCCTATCGTACCAAATTGTATCGTTGCGCGCCCAAATCATATGCACGATCCCATCCGGGGTTACTGTGCAATTAGCACCTTCGGCGGTCTTATCGTCGTCCGATGCATCGCCACATACATCCGAAACCTTTACCGGCTTATCAAAACTCACTCCACCATCCCTGCTCACCGCGCAATATATCCTCGATGAATCTGCCGCATCAGTACTACTGTATTTATCAAATTCCGTGTAACTGAGATAAATATTACCTGTAAACTTACTTCCTTGCCACTCATCTATGGAAAACCAAGGCTTGTCTTGCATCTTCCCTTCGTTGTAACCCACATCGGTTGCAGTAAACGACCTGCCGCCATCCAAACTCCGTTCAAAAACAATCCTATCAAAATGTTGCGGCCAAGGCAATTGCTTGTTCTTAGCTAAATGAGCCATATACAAGGTATTGTTCTTAGCCCATTTCAAAACCGGATCTCCGTAAAAACCCTGTTTGGGATCAACCACAACTAAATCCCAAGTCCTACCGGCATCATTGGTCACAAAAACCTGATTCACGTTGTAGGCCAACACCCCAATAAGCGGATTTACTGGCGAAAATGCAATGGCCGGCTCATTCCCTTTCATCGGCGTACTGCCAATAAAATGATTTTTAATGCCGTTCTTTTCTTGGGCCGATAATGGCGAAATAGAGAAAACAATGCCGAAGTAACATAAGAAAAAAGCGTACAAAGTCCTGAACGACATTGGAAAACCCTCTCCCCTCATATTGCGGCTATTGTTCAAAGTAAAATTATAAAGATATTTGAGCGCAAGAATAAGTGATTATTGGTTTTCAGCAGCCTGTTTTGCTCCCAACCAACGTTCTGCATCCAAAGCAGCCATGCAACCGCTACCGGCTGCAGTTACAGCTTGTCTGTATATTTTATCTTGCGCATCACCGGCACAAAAAACACCCTCTACATTGGTGTAACTGCTACCAGGTTTGGTAATAATATACCCTTGGTCATCCATTTCCAAATAAGGTTTAAAAATATCGGTATTGGGTTGATGTCCGATAGCAACAAAAAAACCTTTAATAGCGTATTCACTGGTTTCGCCAGTTTTATTATTCTTTACGCGAACGCCTTCTACTCCATGCTCACCCAAAACTTCATCAGTCTCGGAATTGAATAGAACTTCGATATTTTTCGTATTTAAAACACGGTGTTGCATTGCCTTGGATGCACGGAATTCATCGCGGCGAACGATCATATACACCTTGTTACAGATTTTCGACAAGTACGTTGCTTCTTCGCAAGCGGTATCTCCCGCACCTACGATTGCCACATCTTGACCACGGTAGAAAAATCCGTCGCACACGGCACAAGCACTTACACCACTGCCATTCAATCGTTGCTCCGAAGGAATTCCCAACCACTTTGCACTAGCACCCGTAGAAATAATTACTGCATCCGCCATGATTTCGTGCTTATCATCCACCCATACCTTTTGAGGGCCACCGTTGGTAAATTCCACCTTGGTTACGATTCCATAACGAACATCTGCACCCAATCTAACCGCCTGTTCACGAAACATATTCATCATTTCAGGACCTTGAACGCCATGAGGGAATCCGGGGTAATTTTCAACTTCGGTAGTAATTGTTAACTGTCCACCGGGCTGCAATCCTTCGTAAACCACCGGTTTCATATCCGCTCTAGCTGCGTAAATCGCGGCGGTGTACCCTGCAGGCCCACTGCCAATAATTAAACATTCTACGTGTTCCATAAGAAATAATAATTTACAAATTTACAATGCTCTCTTTCGTAGTTTTTGTGATTTTGTTCACATAAAAAAATGGGCCACCTTTCGGCAGCCCAAAAATTATCATTTACAGGAATTAACGGTTCATCCCCCAACGAATTCCTACCGATGACACCAATTATTTGATAAACAGTTTCATTATGCTAAATTTAACAATTCGCGGTATTTGGGTAAGTTCCACTCGGAATCATCCACAATTCGCTCAATCTCATCACAGCACTCACGGATTTCATCAAACATTGGCTTAACGCTATTGCAATAGGCAAGCGCCTTTTCGTCTGCATGCTCCAAATTGTTTGCTTTTGCACGCTCTCCGGTCATCGACTCATTTAACGTATACAATCGATTGATTAAATCGCCCAATTGCTCAATAATCACCCGTTGTGTTTTACCTGCTTCGTTAGACACCCCTATACTATTTAATGTTGCCACACTGTCTGCCAACCTTTTTTGGTAGTTAATAGCCGATGGCAGAACATAGGAATTCACCATTTCATTCAATATTCTACCTTCTATTTGCAAACGCAAAACATAGGTTTCGTAACGGATTTCGGTACGAGCCTCCAACTCTTTGTGCGAGAAAATTCCATTTCGAACAAACAAATCCGCAGACTCCTCAGAAACATAGGCCTGTAAAGCTTCTGGTGTAGTGGTGATATTACTTAATCCACGCTTTTTCGCCTCTTGCTTCCACTCTTCACCGTAACCGTTTCCACCAAATAAAATTCGCTGCGTATCTTTAATATATCCTCGCAAAATATCAGAAATCACATCTTCTATTTTGGCACCTTTATTTGCATTTAAACCGGCTTCAACCTCACTTTTGAATTTCACCAACTGATCGCCAACAATGGTATTTAACACCACCATGGAACTGGCGCAATTGTCGGATGAACCCACTGCACGGAACTCAAATTTATTTCCTGTAAATGCAAATGGTGAGGTTCTATTTCTGTCTGTATTATCCAATAAAATTTCCGGAATGGTTGGAATCTGTATACTTCCTGCCTTACCGGAAGCATTGTTTTTAGTATTAGAAGCAAAACCATTAAGAACATGTTCTAATGTATCCCCTACAAACACGCTCATAATAGCCGGTGGCGCCTCGTTTGCCCCCAATCGATGGTCATTTCCTGCAGTTGCGATGGACGCTCTCAACAGGTCACGATGATCGTGAACCGCTTTAATAGTGTTTACGAAGAAGGTTAAGAACTGAAGATTACTCTCAGGTGTTGAGCCTGGTGCCAACAAATTCACCCCGGTATTAGTAATAATACTCCAGTTATTGTGCTTACCACTACCGTTTATCCCTTTGTAAGGTTTTTCGTGAAATAATACGCGCAAATCATGATCATCGGCTACACTGTGCATCAAATCCATTAACAAGGAGTTGTGATCCACTGCCAAATTCATATCCTCATACTGAGGAGCACATTCAAACTGAGCTGGCGCTACTTCGTTATGTCTGGTACGCAATGGAATACCTAATTCGTGGGCTTTCACTTCAAAATCGGACATGAACGCCAATACTCGGTTTGGAATACTTCCAAAATAATGGTCTTCCAACTGCTGACCTTTCGCGGGCGAATTCCCAATGATGGTTCTACCTGCAAACATCAAATCGGGTCTCGCATTGAAGTACGATGCGTCCACCAAGAAATATTCCTGTTCGATTCCTAAACTCACCGAACATGTGGTCACTTTCGGATCGAAATACTGACAAACTTCGGTGGCTGATTTTTTTAAGAATGCAATAGATTTTAATAATGGGGCTTTGTAATCCAACGCTTCTCCTGTGTAAGAAACAAAGATGGTTGGAATACATAATGTCATTGCACCGGCTTTCGGCATAATAAAAGCAGGAGACGAGGGATCCCAAGCCGTGTATCCTCGAGCTTCAAAGGTATTTCGAATACCACCGGAAGGGAAACTTGAAGCGTCGGGTTCCTGCTGAACCAATGCTTTACCACTAAACACTTCTATACCGGTATCTTGACCTGTTGGCTCAAAAAAGCTGTCGTGCTTTTCTGCCGTGGTACCGCGCAATGGCTGAAACCAGTGGGTGTAGTGTGTAACACCTAAATCCAATGACCACTCCATCATACCGCGAGCCACCTCATCGGCCATGCTTCTTGAAATGGTTTTACCCAAAGTAACGGCTTCGTCAATTGCTTGAACCGCCGCTTTGGATAAATACTTCGATTGTTGTTCGGGTCCGAAAACCAATTTACCGTAGTACTGAGAAATTCCGGATTGATGAGATTGCTTTGATGCAGATTTTTTAGCCATTGTTTTTAAAATCGATGCAAATTTCGGGGAGAATCTCCAAGTTCCTTGCAATCATGCTGTTTAAATTATCAAATCGTTATTAAGATGATCGAAAACAACACCAATCACGCACAGATATTGAAAAAACTCAAACTTCTACCGTTTTCCACATGCATCAAAAAGTAGTATCCACACACTTATAAACAAAATGAACACAAATTAAAAATAAGCGCAACGGCATCATCAACAACTGCTTAAATTCGCTGCACAAATTTTCATGGGCCACACAAACATAAACAAAGTAACAGGAGCGGGCCTCCTCATCACTTTGGGAATCATTTTCGGCGATATCGGAACTTCGCCTCTGTATGTAATGAGTGCAATTATTGGCAAATCCGTTATCACTCGAGAACTTGTATTGGGTGGATTAAGCCTGGTATTTTGGACTCTTACCTTACAAACCACCGTTAAGTATATATTGTTGGTTTTGCAAGCCGATAACAAAGGCGAAGGTGGAATTTTCTCTTTATATAATCTCTTAAAACGACGCTACCCTCACCTTATTATAGGAACCGTTGTGGGCGGTGCTATGTTGTTGGCCGATGGAATAATCACCCCACCTCTTTCCGTTTCTTCTGCTATTGAAGGGTTGCGATTGATTGACGGTTTTCAGGATATCAACACAGTGCCCATCGTTATTTTCATCTTGGTGATTCTATTTTTAATCCAAAGAGCCGGTACCAGTTTTGTGGGAAAATCGTTTGGTCCAATCATGTTGATTTGGTTCTCTATGCTCGCCGTTTTAGGAGTTGTTAGTATTGCAAAAAATCCCGGAATCGTAATTGCACTGAATCCAATGTACGCGGTAGATTTACTGCTTAACGACCAATACAACTTTTTCTTAATCTTAGGTGCTGTTTTCTTATGCACTACCGGAGCCGAAGCATTGTACAGCGATATGGGACATTGCGGAAGAAGCAACATTCGCACCTCATGGGTTTTTGTTAAGTTAACACTAGTTTTAAATTATTTCGGTCAAGGTGCTTGGTTATTGAGTCAAGAAGGAAAATTATTAGGAGATCACAGACCATTTTACGCATTGATGCCCGAATGGTTTTTACCCGTGGGAATTGGTATTGCAGCCATGGCAACCATCATCGCATCCCAAGCCTTAATTACCGGTGCATTCACCTTGGTATCCGAGGCTATCCGTTTACATTTCTTCCCTCGTTTTACCGTTAAGTATCCTACCGACGTAAAAGGACAAATTTATATTCCCTTCATCAACAGTCTTTTGTTAGCAGGTTGCATTTCTGTTGTGTTGATCTTCCAAGAATCGCACAACATGGAAGCTGCCTATGGATTGGCTATTACCATCGACATGCTAATGACAAGTATCCTACTTACCTATTTCATGAAGTTCAAACGGTATAATATTATTTTAATTAGCATCATTATGACCGCATTCTTCGCCATCGAAGGCACATTCCTCATAGCCAACCTTTCCAAATTTGCACAAGGCGGTTTCTTTACCTTCCTCGTGGGTGCCTTGTATGTAATTATCATGTACTCATCACTCCGAGGCGGTAAAATCAAAAATGGAGTGATTAAAAAAGAAGATATCCGCACTTACGCCTACAAAATTCGTTCCTTGTCCCGCGATACCACCCTCCCTAAATTCGCTACCCACCTTATTTATATGAGCAAGGTAAAAGAAAGCAATATGGTGGAATCGCCCATTGTTTATTCCATCTTATACAAACGACCCAAACGCGCAGATTTTTATTGGTTTGTGAATATCGAAGTTACCGATGAACCCTATACCATGGAATACAAAGTGAATACCATCGAAAAGAATGATATTTATAAGGTACAGTTCCGACTTGGTTTCCGTGTACAACAGAAAATTAGTTTGTACCTAAAAAATGTTATTGCCGATATGGTTCAAAACAAAGAGATTGATTTGGATCCTCATTACCATGCATTCGTAGATAAAAATTCTATTGGAGATTTCCGATTTGTTTTGGTGGAAGAGGAAATGAGCCAGGAGAACGATTTACCAATCATGGAACATACCATTATGAAGATTTACAATGCCATGAAATTGTTTGCTGGCAAACCCGAAAAATGGTTTGGTTTAGATGGTTCGATGGTAAGTCAGGAGTTAGTGCCCGTGGTGGTAAATCCAAAATCCATTGCAAACCTGAAACGGATCCGATAATACACATCTTCTGCGTTTAACCGAAAAAATTTAAGGTTTTACGTTGATTTTTCGAAATAAATAAATCGTACGATGAAATTTAATCCCAGTAAGTCAACCGCGTTGGTTATTCGAACAAGCTTAGTTACATTATTTGCGTGGAATGCTACACTTTCCGCTCAAAGCAATAGCTCAATTCCCTCCTCCAGTTCAGCAAGCAGTTCTTCCCAGTCTACTTCTTCTCCTTCTACAACCACTGCGGCAGTACCTGCTAAAAAACCAGTAGAAAACACAACCAACGGAGGCAACAGTAAACGGGTTTCTGTAGAACCTATAAAAAAATTATCAGACTACACAATCGACGAATTATTCACCGATCGTTCCCTTTCCCCATCCAGAAAACCCATGGGAAGATTCTCTCCGGATGGCAAGCATTTATTGTCGGTAAACACCCAAAAAGATCCAGCCGGCGATTACTGGACGGTAATAAAAACACCCATCGTATTATCCCCTAGCCCCATCGATACCAAACAAAAAAACAACAATTCCTCAACCAAAAGCAAACAATCGGCTTACGAAAAAGTCGCTACAGATAATCAAAATACCGGGACAAATACATCGACAAATCCTCAAGCATCTAACACAAAACCCAACAACCCCGTAACTGTAACTCCTGCACAACCCGATGGCACCGTCATCTTCGATAGCAGGGAGTACAAAAAGATTTTCGATGAGAAATTTCCTGGTAAAAATCTACAGGGAGACTTCTCACTTTCCGATGATGGTAATTTCATGCTGGTGACCTACGATGCGCAGCAAATCTACCGACACAGTTCCTCAACCATGGGCTATGTGGTTGATTTACAAAATAAAACAATCACCTTCATACCGGTACGTATGCGTTATCCAACGCTATCGCCTAACAATAAGTACTTGTCGTATGTAGCCGATAACAACATCTTTTTACTCAACTTGGGAAATTCCCAAATAACCCAAGTAACCTTTGACGGAAAGAATAACAGTATCATTAATGGTGCTGTGGATTGGGTGTACGAAGAGGAATTCACCATGGATAAAGGGATGGCATGGAGCCCATCGGGCGATTATTTGGCCTACTACCGATTTGACGAAACCGCCGTGAAGGAGTTTTCCATGGATGCCTTCAGCAACAACGATATCTATCCCAACCAAGTTCGATGGAAATACCCCAAAGCGGGAGAAGATAACTCCAAGGTTTCTGTGTGGATTTATTCTGTAAATGCAAATCCATCGGATTCAAAAAACAATAATTCATCAATAGCTGGTTCCGGTAATGAGAGCCCTTCCCATAAAGGAGTTACCGCTACAAATTCACAAAAAAGAGAGGTGATTTCCACGGCTTCGGACGATAGTTATTTACCCCGAATTCAGTGGGCGGATCAATCGGATTTACTCTTTATCCAAAAGCTAAACCGTTGGCAAAACCATTGGCAAGTGTATAGCGTTGATGTAAATGCTGGAAATTCGGCCTCTGCCTCCTTGATTGTAGAAGAAAAAGACGCGGCTTACGTAGAGGTACCTGATCAATTCCTATTTGTTCCTAACACTAAAAACTTGATTTATACCAGCGAAAAATCGGGTTTTAATCACTTGTATTTATTAAATTATGAGAAAAAAACTACCGTAGCAATCACCCGCGGTGATTGGGAGGTAGTAAGTCTTTTGGCCTATGTACCTCAAACCAAATCGGTTTTATTTACGGCCACCAAAGAGAATATTTTAGAGGATCATCTGTATTCCGTTGACCTTGCAGGAAAATCCATCAAATTATTAACTCAGCCAGGGTATAATTACAGCATCCAAGTTGGACCCAACAGTCAATATTATTACGAAACCCGCTCCGCCATGGCCCACCTATCACCAAACGGTGCTATTCAAGGGAATTGGCCCATAAAATACAACGGGTATGCCTTTGAATTGAGATTAAAATCCCTTACAACCAACCAGGAAAAACTGATTTACCAAAACGACAATTGGAATAACAAGCTTATCAGTGTTGGAGCGCAGCCAGTAGAATTTAAGCAATTTAATGGTTCCGCCGAGGGCACTGCATTTACCGGTTTACCCGTAAATCTACCGTTGAATTCGTACGTGATTTATCCCAATAATTTTGAACCATCTAAAAAGTATCCCGTGCTGATGCATATTTACGGCGGCCCTGGATCCAACCAAGTTAAGAATACATTTATGGGACGAAATTTCCTATGGCATCAGTTCTTGGCTTCCAAGGGATACATGGTGGTTGTGGTAGACAATCGCGGAACCGGAAGACGCGGAGCACAATTTAAAAAATCCACCTATTTGCAGTTAGGCAAATTGGAAGCATTGGATCACGCTGCCGTGGCAAAGCAATTGGGAAGACTGCCTTACGTAGATAGCGCTAGAATTGGAATATGGGGTTGGAGTTTTGGTGGATACATGAGTTCGCTGGCGATTACCAAAAGTCCAGATGTTTTTAAAATGGCTATTGCCGTTGCTCCCGTAACCAGCTGGCGTTATTACGACAACATCTACACCGAACGATTCCTCCGCAGACCCCAAGATAACCCCACAGGATACGACGAAAATTCGCCCATCAATTTCACTAAAGGAATTAAAGGAAACTACTTATTGATTCACGGTAGCGGTGATGATAACGTACATTGGCAAAACAGCGCCATGATGATCAATTCCATGATTGAATCCGGTTCTCGGTATAATTTCGAAATTTACCCTAACCGAAATCACGGCATTGGAGACCCCGCAGCCAGCAAACACCTATACAACTTGATGACCAACTACATTTTGAACAATCTTTAAGGTTGTAATGCGCATCAATAAACTTTAGGATAAAATCATCATAATATATGTGTCCTCAGGAGCGTTTTAACTTACATTAAATGATTTTTTAAATTGCTCGAATACGTTTTTGGGGTCGATATTGTTCAAACCCATTTCTTTAAAAATCGCTTTGTCCGGTAATTCGCCAGCTGTCAATTCAACAAACTTATTCACGTGTTCTTGAATGGTCTTAGGCAATTCAAATTCTGATTCAGGTGTTAGCATTACCGTTAAACGAAACACGTCTGCTTTGTGCTTTTTCAACTGTTTTCCATCTTCTTTACTCCCACTTTCAATTCTTTCTTTGATTTCCAAAAATGCCTTTGCTTTCAAACATATCAATGCCTCAATGTTGGCATGATGTAAGCCATCTTCCATTTGACTATGTTCAATCATGTAATTGTAATAGTCGTCATTCAAAAGAATGGCAGACAAACTAGACAAGTCGTCATCAACAGGAATTGGCGTTAGATGGGATTCTCCTTCCAAAACTATCATATCAGGAGTTCTAGAAAATAGTTCTATTTGATGAGGAAATTCAATATTTGCCGGTTTAACAAAGCGGTAATACTCCCTGCCATTATTACTTTTTTCCCTTTGCTGATATTTTCCATCAGCAATAAACTGCCAAAACTGTTTTACAAAATCAGAACTAAGAGCTTCCACAACCAAGATTATATCTATATCCTTAGTGGCTCGAGGAACAAAGCCCGCTTCATCCAGAATAATATCACAAGCAGTGCCTCCGATAATTACGTAATTATTGGGATACTGCTCAAAGTATTTTTTAAAAATGTCTATTCCTCTTACCATATAAATTCCTCTAAAATTTGTTTTCCTGCGATTTCAACGCGTTCATCTATGTTATTCTTTATGCTGAGAAATAAAGAAAGCGGATCCACAACTGCACTGGCATTAGGCAATTCATCCACCAATGTCAATGGATTATATTTCCATACCTCCAACGCATACCTACCTTCATATTCATTCAAATTCAACAATACATTACTTTTTTGCAACCCATAAAATTCGGTTTTTTCTATTGCAAAATATTCTTGGCTACTTGGATTCAAATCTGAGTATTCAGACAAGGCAGATGCATTGCTTTGCAACAGTCCATGGTTTTTAGGCATTTCATCCACATACACCGTCTTAATGACAGGATTCACTAAAATATTCTGCTGAAAAGCTGTATTCCATAACTCCTTCCTTTCATACCTAAAACGAATAAATTTCTCTTTTTCACCCTCAACGTATATTAACTTATGGAATTTCAAATTTTCAACCGCATTTGTAATCGCCATGGACGTATAACCTAATTTCTGAGCTATTTCTTTAAAGGAATGTTCCTCTAATTTCCATTTCTGATTTCTATGGATGATTTGATAAAACAGCAACAATTGTGCAGATGGGAGTAATGTCTCATTATTCTTCTTTGTCTTTGGGTGAACATAACTTTCCCTCAAATCAATCAACAACTCGGGCAAATAAAGTTGTTTCCCATGTACTATAAAACTGATCCCTTTTTCAATCAATCGTTTGCGGTGAAAGGCTTGAATGTTTTCCAAAACAATCACTACTTTTTGGTTAAGCAGGTTTCTTATCTGTTGTACCTGTTTTTGGATTTGCGGAATACTAAATTCATCATCGTTTTTCAGCTCAGCCAATATTATTTCCGTGGTGAATATAGTTGATCGGTATAGTTTGAATGTTTCGTGGATATACAGAGGAAGCCTGTCCAATTGTTTTTTTTCAAGTGGGTAAATAGATGGCTGCAAACCCAAGGTTTCCTCAATGTATGTTAGCGTTTCCCAAATTTTATTAGCCATAATAAACCTATATTTTATTAATAAATTAATTTACTTTATTATGCAAATATAAGTTTATTGTATTGAATTTTAAATCAATACAAATTTATTTGACTTAAAAAACCGATGTTCATTTTGTTGCACATAGCCTAATTGATTGGTAATTAGTTTCGTATTACCAATAGTGAACTCTGGGGTATTAGTATGATGATGACCATACGCCCAACATGCTATGTTCGATGATTCTATAAAGTCATGTAATTCCACCGCAAACGCTTCATTCAATACATCTCCCTTGTACTGCTCTGGATAGTTCATAAAAGTTGGAAGATGGTGTGTAAATACAGCTATATTTTCTTCAACAGCAATCTTAAGCTCATTTTGAATAAACGCAATACAATCTTTATGCAACGCATTGTATTGCTCGAATGAAAAACGGAATCCGTTGTGTTTTATTAATCGAAAATCATTCATACTTCTTTCAATTTGCCACCCATTTCCCTCGCTGATACGACTCCAAAGCGTTGAAAAAAGTAATCTAGTGTTTTTATGAACAACCGATAAATTATTTACTAAGAAAACATTATCCCTGATTTTTTCATTAAGGATTCCAGATTTCATTGCAATATCATAATGATAGTATTCATGATTTCCAGGCAACCAATAAGTCACTTCAAAATTATCCGACACATAATTGAAAAAATCCTTGTACTTATCAATGAAAATAAATGGCAAAATATCTCCAGCCAATACCAAAACTTCGCCCTCTGGTTGCAATGGGCACTTTTTCAGGAATGCCTTATTTTCAGAAAATTCTAGATGCAGGTCTGAGGCGTATTGGAATTTAACTGGCATTGCATACATTTTTAATTATTCTTTTCGGATATTTGAAAATCTCATTATTATCTCAAATGGGTTTCTCTCATTTAAGTTCTGTTCATTTCTAACAGCATTCTTTGATTAAAGCCAAACGATTGATGATAATAAAAGAAATTATCCTTTTCACCAAGAACTAATCGTCGAAAAAATTGTTTTCCTTGTAATTTCACTCAATATGTTACCAGAAATCGGAAAACCAGCCCCAGCATTTACTGCCAATAATCAACACGGAAACCCCATTGCCTTAGCAGATTTTTCAGGCAAAAAATTGGTATTGTATTTTTACCCTAAGGACGACACCCCCGGTTGTACCGCCGAAGCTTGTAGCTTGCGCGATAATTACGATGCCCTCATTTCACAAGGTTATGCCATCATTGGTGTGAGTCCAGACGATGAAAAGAAACATACCAAATTCATCACCAAGTACAACCTTCCTTTCGATTTGCTAGCCGATACGGATAACGCCATCGCTTTGGCCTACGGAGTTTGGGTAGAAAAAAGCATGTACGGAAGAAAGTATATGGGGATCGCCCGAACCACGTTCGTTATAAATGAAAATGGCATCTTGGAAGAAATCATCGAAAAGGTGGATACCAAAAACCACGCACAACAATTATTGAAATAATTTCATTCGTAATTTCTCATTACAATCTTCGTTGGTCGTTCCTTACTATTACTAGTAGAAATCACTATCAAAGGTAAATCAAGTTTTTACCTTACCTAACGATTATTAACGACTTGGTGTCGGTCCCACGGCCCGTTTCAATTGTCACGTAATATAATCCCTGCCGCAATGCAGTGACATTGATTTCCGTAGATTGGGTTTCAATCACCCTTTTCCCAGCAGAATCTCGAATCATCACAGAGGAAACTGGAATATCAGACGAAATACGCACCACTTCTCCATTCAAAGGATTAGGGGATAACACCCAATTTTGTGTAGTCGCTAGTTCATTCCGTGCATTCGATGGATTAGAAGGTATCAATTTAAATTGCCAATATCCGGTGCCGTAATTGATTCCAACGACCAAAATATTGGATTGAAATTCCAAAGAATACCTTCTCAGACCCGTTTCCGTGGCTCCAGCCCCCAATTCCCCTTTGTTCGTGGCCTTGGGTAATCCCAAATAATTACCAGTCCCCGCAATGATCAACTCACCACTCAACGAATCAATACTCCAACTACCCGTGTTACTACCGTCATGCGGAGCTTTAGGGGCGGCACAACCCTCCTTACCCCCATTCTGCCAACCTTCTAGCCAGGTTTGTCCGCCCAATACATTGGAGAAATCACCGGAAGCCCCAAATCGATATACGTCGTCAAACAAACACGACCGTGTTTGCACATCGGCCAAACTGTTGCTCCACCAAGTTAACTGACTCTTATCGGCGCCCACAGCCAATGCCCCTGCTTGCGGTACAATTTTCCAATCGCCCGAAAGTTGCTTGGCTTCGATCCATACCGAATCAGACGCCACCCTGGCTCCACTGTCATCCGTTGCCACCGCATAAACCCTGTGCTTTCCTAAAGGTATTGTTTTATACACGGCAAACGGTTCCACGAGTGAGACCACTGAATCCGAATCCAACCAATAGGTTATCTTCTGAATCAAACCGTCTGGATCCGTAGCCGATGCCTGAATCCGGATTTTTTGATTTTCGATATAAACACCGGCAGCCAGCGGCTGAATCAAGGATACTTCCGGCAATAAATTCCTTCCGTCGCCCACAAATACATACATCGTTTGTTGATCGCTATACAGACTATCACTCACGGTTAATTGCATTTTATAGACACCTTCTTCCAGTCCACGAAGAGTAGGTTCTTTATCGGTTTTCGAATCAATCGCTAAAACACTCGGACCGTAAATCTGCGTCCATAGATAATTCAAATACCCCAATTTACCGGGGGAACTTAGCGCCGCAGATAAGCGAACCGAATCTACCAATTTGGAAATCGATTTATTACCACCGGCATGGGCTATTGGCATTTTATCAGGGAAATTGCCCGTTTTAGTAAAGGTGATCGAAGCCAAGTTTATTCCTGCCTCTTCGAAATACAAACGCAACATACGCTTACCACCACGCAACGGAATATTGGTTATTTCCTTGTTGGCAAAGGTCTCCCATTTGCCGGTGGTAGCAAAACTGCTGGCTATTCCTACCGTTTTGCCATCCAGTTCAAGTTGTATTTTCCCCCGAGCCGATGTATTTCCGTTGGCATATCGAATTACACATTTGTACAAACCATCTTCAGAAATGTTCGTTGAATATTCGTACCATTCTCCGTCTTCAATCCAAGTCAAAATTAATCCCTCTTTAGGGTCTCTAGACACATCTGCAAACTCATCTTTTCTGCTATCGCCCTGATTCACGGAGCCTACATCCAAGTAACTCACTAGCTGCGCATTACCGCCTTCAAATTGATCAAATCTACCGGATTCAATGCTCCCCGGAATTGCGTTCCATTTCCTTTCAAAAGGCACCTGTTCACCAACCAGGATAATGGGTATATTACTCTGACTAACTTGACCTTTGAAGTACACATTGGCGTAAAAACGATACCTCCCAGAAGCTAATTTTGACGTTTTCAGTACGATTTCTTTGCTCCCTGCCGAGGAAATAATGGTAGAATTCATATACCAACGAATACTATCTGGCTCAACCAATAAGGAATCCATTCGAAGAGTGATCGAACTTCCTTTGTAGTATTGTTGGTAATCAGATTGAATTCGTACAGGAATCCCTAAATCCTTACTGGTTATTAATTTCCTGGGTGGAACTTTTAGACTAAAGCCATCAGAAAATGTAACATTCAAGGAATCTTTTCCATAGTTTTTCGCTACATACGTATTCTTTCCCCCCTTGGTAAACACCATGGCCAACGGATAATTAGCAGTCACCGATGGAGTAAATCGTCCCAAGGCATTGAGCGAATGCAACCAATGATAGGTTTGTGCGTCCGAGATTCCAAACTTTAAGTTCCTATTCGGATAAGAATTATACAGCTTGATTGCGGCTGATGGATCCATAAACGCTAGATACTTCCAATACACATCGTGCCACAAATTGTCGTTGGCTTGGTTGGATAAAATCCCTGTATTCTTTGCCATTTCCTTCCACAAACGCTGTACATAACTACTATCGGTAGCCAAATAAAACGAACCGCCATGGATAGGGTACAACTCAATTCCATACGAAGCAGCAATATCGTTGGTCCAAAACGTCCCATTATCGTAGGAATTGCCCCAAACCCGAGATACCAAGGCGTATGCTTGCGTTTTGGAAAAATTCCTGCGTTGGATATCAAACCAATACTCGTCGATAGCCGATTTCTCTGTACAATATAAATAAATACCCAAATCCCGAATGGCTTTGTTCCCTGTAACCATACCCCAATGAATCAACGAAGAATTAAACTGCATACTTTCTGATGTAGATTCTTGATCGTTACCCTGTGGAAATGTAGCAAAGCCATTGGCCCAACAGTGTCCGGCATAGGGGTTAAAATTTCGCAAATAAGGGAAAAGCGCATCGGTTCGGTTAGGCGATGCAGCATCTCGAACCAATAAATCAATCATCCCTCCGTATTTCGTAGACCAACCCGGTTCAAACTCTTCCAAAAACGAAGCGGCATGAATAAAATACCCCCAATGGAAATGGTGATCGTTAATATTATTGTCCTGTCCATGCCCTGCGGGATAACCCAACAAACTGGTCCAAGTTTTATTGTAGTAGAAGAGAAAAGCAACCTCTCCGGAAGAATACGACAACCAATTCTCCAATCGATTTTTAATTGTTTTCACAATGGCCGAAACCGCCTCCGTATTTCCCATCTCGTGAGCCACCCGTGCCGTTTGAATCAATCGATTCATCACCTGTCCTTCGTTGTAGGAATCTGTCCAAGTACTCAACCCTTCGTTTTGTAATTGTTCGATTTTGCTCTGCAACGAAATGGGATTAAAACCTTCACTCATATAATCAACATAGGGCAAAGTGGGTAAAATTCCCGTAAACGTGTACGAAACCCGGTAACGATTGGAGGCTATTAACTTTAATTCACCGCGAACCGTTGGAAAAACGTGCCCCGTGTAGGTGGGATTAGCCCCAGACAAGTGCGCCCATTGGTGCGGCAATAAGCCACTCAACACCATAGAATCCTTGCCTTCATGCACCATGGGCTTAATTTCAAACTCCGTATTCACCACATTGGTGGATTCAACGTATTGCCAATTGGCTTGTGTACGTATTGGCTCCACAAACGCATACCGCTGAAACGTATCCGCCGCATTCTTCAACGAAGGGGAATTGTGTGGTAACATCATCATCGACCAATAATTTTTACCATTCAATCCCGAAATGTATGATGTTCCTCGTTTTATCCACTGAGTTCCTGACGGACCATACACCACAAAATCGGCCCCGTTATATGCATTCTCTATAATTAAATTAGCTCCGTTTACCGTCACAGTTCCTGAATTCACCAATACCCTCGCAGAATCCGAGCTACCTTTTTGAAAATACAGCATCGGCATACCCATCCCCATGGTGGTTTGAAATCGGCGGATAGATTCTTTCCACTCCATAGTAACAGTCCAATCCGTGTAAGCAGCAACCACCGATGAACTGGCATTCAAATCCTTAACACCCACAACAATAGGTTGAATATCACTGATTACACCCCACGGGATATAGCTCACCACCAAACCCTGATTTACGGTTTTCATGGTAAGTGGATAGTTGAATAAATTATCGCAGTGCGCCGATTTCAGCTTCGCCGACCACCAATCGTTGGTGGGAATTGGCTTGGATCTTAAGGAATCAACCACCAATGGACTACCGGATGGATAGCTATTTCTACCGGCAATATCATTACCTGGGAAGGTGGTGGTATAACTACCCGAGCCTACCGCTACACGCTGAGAAAATAAGGAAGTTAAGGCTCCAACCCCTAAGACAAACAGTAAAATTCTTTTTAACATTTTTAAACCAACCCAGTTTCATGCAACCACCATTGGCCAAACAATTTGCTAGGTAAAACAAATATACACGAATATCTTAATTATTGTATTTTTTACAATATCAATAATGAGATAAATTGTAATTCAAATCGTTCCGAACCCCAATCTACATAATCGTTGAATTCAAACCAAGGAACAATCTGTACAACCAAACCAAGGAACAATCCGAACGATCAAGCCAAGGAAATCTCTGAAACAATTTAAAAAACTCATAAAAACCCATCCCAATACTTTTGATTCACACAAAACTTATGTTTTTTTGAACTATGAATTCAGAGGTGTCTCGGATTGGCGTTATTGGCAGTGGAAGTTGGGCTACGGCGTTGGTTAAAATATTAACTGACAATGGAAACCAGGTAATGTGGTGGATTCGAAATGCGGAGAAAGCCGAATTTATTAAATCCAATCGTCACAATCCCGATTACCTAAGTTCTGTAGAAATCCATACAGATAGGGTTGAAACCACTTCCGATATTCAAAACACGTTGAACTCCTGTTCTACCGTAGTTTTAGCAGTTCCTTCAGCGTATATTCATCAAGCGTTACAAGCAGCTACGCTACCCAAAAACAGCATTTACATATCGGCGATTAAGGGAATCGAGCCCCATAGCCAGCAAGTAATGGCGGGGTATCTAAACCAAGTACACGGGATTCCCATGGATAATATCGGGATAGTTACCGGTCCTTGTCATGCCGAAGAGGTCGCCGCGGAAAAATTGAGTTTTCTAACGGTAGCCGCCACTAAAAACGAGATCGCCCAATCCTTTGCGGATAAATTACAAACTCGGTATATTCAAACCCGGTGTAATAACGACTTAATAGGTTCGGAATACGCCGCGGTGATGAAGAACATTTATGCTATTGGCGCAGGCATTGCCCACGGCTTAGGGTATGGTGATAATTACTTAGCATTGTATGTTAGTGCCGCCATTCGGGAAATGGATGCCTTTTTAAATGCGTTATCCCCAGACCACCGGGATGTAAAAGAAGCAGCGTATTTGGGAGATTTATTGGTTACCTGCTACTCACAGTTTAGCAGAAACAGAACCTTTGGAACCATGCTAGGCAAGGGATATTCGGTAAAATCGGCCCAATTAGAAATGAACATGGTAGCCGAAGGTTATTTTGCCGCCAAATTGGTGTACAACAAATGCGAGGAATGCCAAATTCAATCTCCCATCGCATCGGCGATTTATAAAATTATTTACGAGAGCGCTAACCCTTCCAGACAATTCAAATCACTCAATCAAGATTACTTAGGTTAAAACTATTTATTCTTTCAATTGTATAATTAACGCAGCATGGGATTTAAAATTTACACCAAGCAAGGAGACGATGGGAAAACCGGCCTAATTGGCGGAGAACGAGTATCCAAACACCACATTCGAGTTGAAAGTTATGGCACCGTGGATGAGTTGAACTCGCACATTGGCGTAGTTAGGTCAAAAATTGGTGGTAGCGACGAGGAAGAAATTTTA
>CAYUNO010000008.1:0-22338 GCA_964446075.1 uncultured Flavobacteriaceae bacterium
GGTTAGGTCCAGAATCGAGGATGGCTTTTGGTGGTCTGATAGGGGCTTCAGGTGGGGTATCGGCAGTGGTGATTGGCACTGCACTGTTCTCTCCATATTATCGTGTATTCCTTTTTGGAATTTTTGAAGTTGAACTTCGTTGGATTGCGATCGCAAAAGTAGTATTAGACATAGCGGGCGCTATGGGCAATACGAATCAGGGTGGATTTATTTGTCATTTGGGGGGTATTATTTTTTCCGTAATCTATGTATATGGTTACCTAAAAGGGAATATGCCTGGTTGGATGGATGAAATGTTTTTATCCATTGAAAATGTATTTGGAAAAGGCAATCGAAAAAGTAAGTCGATTTTATCAATGGCATCGGCAAAAAATAGTAGAAGTACAGGGAAATCAGGAAATTCGAGTAATTCTTCCGATTTTCTTAGCACAACAGGGGGTACGATTTTTCGAGGTGCCTATAGCAAAGGAGGAGTAAATAAAACTGGGGACAACAAATCTTCCATCGGTTTTACGAACGAAGAAGAAGTAAATCAGATTTTAGATAAAATCGCACAAGTAGGTTATCAAAATTTAACGGATAAAGAACGCGAAGTTCTGTTCAAAGCCAGCAAAGAATAGTTGAATTGCGGGTTTTAAATTGAAACTTTTAGAAAAAAGATACATCTTTGAATCATGCGCAGCATCCTAAATTGGGTAATATTTCCATTAACCTTGTTGGTGGCTGTGCTATTAGTTATTTCTGGACAGTCGCCATTAGTTAGCCCGCAAACATCTACTTGGATAGCTTTGATGGGCTTGGGATTTCCTATTTTATTTCTGCTGAATTTTTTTATTTTATTGTATTGGTTAATTCAATTAAAATGGCGGACCTTGATTCCCTTAGCAGTAATGTTATTGAATTTAGGGCAGGCTTCTTTGTACATACAATTTAATAGCGATTCCGCTTCAAATGACGGTTTGATTTCCTCTGTGGATAGCGCAGATAAGATTTTACCCCTCAAGGTACTAACGTATAATACAGGCCTGTTTGGGTATTTTCAAGACCGTTGGGATTTGGATGATGTTTGTGATCGATTATTAAAAGAAAATGCCGATGTTATTTGTTTGCAAGAAGTATACTCTAAAGTGGGTTCTATGGCCGTAATGGAGCAAACTTTACGCAAAAAATTGAATTTTAATTATGGTCAGTACCATCTATTAAGTCCAAAACGACCCTATGGGATGATTATACTGTCTAAATACCCTATAAAAAAATGGATGCCAGTGCGTTTTTCTGGTAGGACCGGCAATACGGCAATGTGGGCAGATATCCAGGTGAGTAAGAGTATTGGAGATATGAATTTTAAGCAAAGATTTAGGATATATAATGTTCATTTACAATCGTTTAAGTTTGGTAAAGCGGATTATTCCTACATAGAAAATCAAGGACAGAATGACGATGGGAAATTGGATATAGACGGTTCGAAGGGAATTGTACATCGATTAAGAAAGGGGTACGAAGTACGTGCTACCCAAGTGGGTAGATTATTGGAAGAGTTTGAGAAAACGGAGTGCCCAAAAATTGTGTGTGGGGATATGAATGATGTGCCCATAAGCTATAGTTACAGACAGTTATCCAAAGGAATGAAAGACGCCTTTGTTGAATCCGGATTTGGCTTGGAAACTACCTACAAAGGTCCGTTTCCCAGTTTCAGGATAGATTACTTATTTTGTGATGGCACCTTATCTGTAAGTAATTATGGCAGCTGGTCAGATGTACCCTCGGATCACAAATTGGTTGGAGCTACTTTTCATTGGGTTTTTGATCGCTAGGAGCTTAATTGATTGAAATTATTGACAAGCAACATGTTTTTTTGATAAAAATGGTTCTGAGCTGCGCTTAAGATATCCAAAGGTATTGGCTTAGGTTGTATATTTGTAGTTTGTAATTATGCCGTATTTTTTCACTTCCGAATCTGTATCCGAAGGTCATCCGGATAAAGTAGCTGATCAGATTTCTGACGCGTTGATAGATAATTTCTTGGCTTATGATCCAAGCAGTAAAGTTGCCTGTGAAACACTGGTAACAACCGGTCAGGTAGTTTTGGCTGGGGAAGTAAAATCCCAAGCGTACTTGGATGTTCAAAAAATCACTCGTTCCGTTATAGCCAAAATTGGTTATACTAAGAGTGAATACATGTTTGATGCCAATAGTTGTGGAATATTATCCGCTATACACGAGCAATCTCCGGATATTAATCAGGGTGTTGAGCGCAAGAATCCTGAAGATCAGGGTGCGGGCGACCAAGGGATGATGTTTGGTTTTGCAACCAATGAAACTGAGAATTACATGCCTTTGCCACTGATGTTGGCGCACATGTTATTGGAAGAATTGGCGGCTATGCGCAGGGAAGGTACTCAGATTCCTTATTTGAGACCCGATGCTAAGAGCCAAGTTACTATACAATATTCAGACGATCACAAGCCCATGAATATTGATACCATCGTAATTTCTACGCAGCACGACGATTTCGAAAAAGCTAGCGATAGCAGCGATTCTGCTCAATTGGCAGCCGATAATAAAATGCTGGCGAAAATCAAATCAGATATTATCGATTTGTTGATTCCTCGCGTTAAAGCGAAACTACCAGCATCTCAGCAGGCGTTGTTTACCGCTGATGTAAAATATCATATCAACCCAACCGGGAAGTTTGTTATCGGTGGACCTCATGGTGATACCGGGTTAACAGGTAGAAAAATTATCGTTGATACTTACGGCGGTAAAGGGGCTCACGGTGGAGGTGCTTTTAGTGGTAAAGACCCCAGTAAAGTGGATAGAAGTGCGGCCTATGCAACCAGACACATTGCTAAAAATATGGTAGCAGCTGGATTGTGTGATCAGGTTTTGGTTCAGGTTTCTTATGCCATTGGGGTTGCTGAACCCGTAGGACTTTTTGTTGATACCTATGGAACAGCAAAAGTGGGATTAACCGATGGTGCTATTGCCGATAAAATCAAGGCAATTCCTCAATTAAGTTTGAAGCCATACCATATCGAACAGCGTTTTGCTCTTCGTACACCAATTTATTTAGAAACCGCGGCTTACGGTCATATGGGAAGACCTTGTGAAACCGTGACCAAGACTTTTGATGCAGGTGCGGGCAAACCCGTATCCGTGTCGGTTAAGTTGTTCCCTTGGGAAGAATTGAATGCGGTGGATGTATTGAAAAAAGAGTTCGGTTTATAGTTGACAAGAAAAAATTATGTGTGGAATCGTTGCCTATATTGGTAAAAAAGAAGCTTATCCCATTGTAGTAAAAGGATTGAAGCGATTAGAATATCGCGGGTACGACAGTGCGGGTGTTGCCTTGTTGAATGGCGATATGCGTGTTTACAAGAAAAAGGGTAAAGTTTCTGATTTAGAGGCACATATTGGCAACGGGGATGTTTCAGGAAGTATTGGCATGGGGCATACTCGTTGGGCAACACACGGTGAACCCAACGATAAAAATTCGCATCCACATTTATCCAATAGCGGTGATTTAGCCATCATTCATAATGGAATCATCGAAAACTATGCAACGCTAAAAGAAGGGTTGAAACAGCGCGGACACTCCTTCACCAGCGATACCGATACGGAAGTTTTGGCTCATTTGATAGAAGACGTGATGGAAAATACGGGTTTGCCTTTAGCGGATGCCGTACGTTCTTCTTTGAAACAAGTGGTAGGGGCGTATGCCATAGTTATTGTAAGCAAAAATCATCCAGAGCACGTAATTGCTGCCCGTAAGGGTAGTCCTTTGGTGGTTGGATTAGGCAAAGAACGCGGAGAGTTTATTTTCGCTTCGGACGCTACCCCGATCATCGAATACACGAACAAGGTTATTTATCTAAAAGACGGTGAGATAGCGATTGTAGAAAGTCAGGAACTAATCATTAAGAGTATCGAGAACGTAGTTCAGGTGCCTTATGTTCAGGAGTTGGAATTGAACTTGGAGCAGTTGGAAAAAGGCGGTTATCCGCATTTTATGCTCAAGGAAATCTACGAGCAGCCCAAGTCGATTTTTGATAGTTACCGTGGTCGATTTGATGCACAAACTGGCGAAATCATCATGCGTTCTATGGAAGAATACGCCGATCGATTAAAAGAAATCAAACGATTGATTTTGATTGGCTGCGGAACCAGTTGGCATGCCGGTTTGGTGGGAGAATATCTATTTGAGGATTTGGCCAGAGTACCGGTTGAAGTTGAGTATGCTTCAGAATTTCGCTACAGAAATCCGGTAATTTATGGCGATGATTTGATCATTGCTGTGAGTCAGAGCGGTGAAACAGCCGACTCATTGGCCGCAATGGAATTGGCCAAGCGCAAAGGTGCGTCTGTATTTGGAGTGTGTAATGTGGTAGGCAGTAGCATACCCCGATTGAGCGATGCAGGAGCTTATACGCATGCAGGTCCCGAAATTGGAGTGGCGAGTACCAAGGCATTTACTGCTCAGGTTACGGTATTGGCCCTTATGGCAGTAGGTATGGCAAAGTTGCGTGGTACCATGTCAATAAAAGAGATTACCGAATTCATGAAAGAGCTGGATACCATACCAGCTAAAGTAGAGAAGGCGCTGTTGCTCAATGATTCCATTGTTGAATTATCGGAAAAATATAAGGATGCCAAGAACTTCTTGTATTTGGGAAGAGGGTATAATTTCCCGGTTGCCTTAGAGGGTGCATTGAAGTTAAAAGAAATCAGTTATATCCATGCTGAGGGTTATCCCGCGGCAGAGATGAAACACGGTCCTATTGCATTAATTGACGAAGAAATGCCGGTGGTAGTTATAGCTACTGCAAGCGAGCACTACGAAAAAGTGGTAAGCAATATTCAAGAAGTTAAAGCTAGAAAGGGTAAGGTTATAGCGGTGGTTACCGAGGGAAATAGAAGTTTAGACTCCTTGGTAGACCACGTGATAGAGGTACCTGAAACCATTGAAGCATTAAGCCCATTACTTAACACAATTCCGTTGCAATTACTGAGTTATCATATCGCTGTGATGCGGGGTTGCAATGTGGATCAACCACGGAACTTGGCGAAGAGCGTTACGGTGGAGTAGTGCCGAACGGGGTGATTTGGTGCCTCTGTGTTTTCAGGGGTTAAAGTGTAAATTTATTTTTATGAGGATAGCAGTTTTCATTGTTTTATTGTGCATTTCATTTGAAAGTAATGCTCAAACTAATCCAACAGCACTTTGGCTAAGACACACCTGTGGTTATACAAATGGAGTAAATCTTTTAGGTGGCAATGTCTGGGGAGATGCTGTGTGTGCAGATAGATTTGGCAATTCATTTAATGCTGGGGCCTTCAGTGGCTATTGGTTTACAATGGATACTGTTATTGAAATGAACGAAAACCGTTTTTATATCAATAAGTATAATGCGCAAGGACAACGATTATGGACAGCTAAAGCTAAAGGAACAACAATAAATTCCATAATGACCCCAACAAAAATGGAATGTGACAGCGTTGGAAATTTATATGTGTGTGGAACTTTTAGTGTTGATGATAGCGTTTATATGGCTCCTTTTTGGTATCCAATTGGAAGTGGTTTTGTAGCGAAATATGATGCTAATGGAAATAACATTTGGTGTAAATACATTCCTAGGACTGGCACTACGGCAATTTCATTTACGGATATGTCCATAACAGACAATCATATTTATGTTTGCGGTAACATGGGATACGGCACACAGTCTTTCGGTGCGTTTACTTTTACAAATTCACAATCACAAAATGGAATTATTGCCAAATTAGATCATAATGGCAACATTATAGCTGCTGAGCAATTGGATCCAAATTCGGTAAATGAAATTTATAGCATAGAGGCTTCAAAATATTCGGGTAAAATTTACCTTGTTGGCCAACACATATCTTCAAGTTTAAATGTAGATAACCAAAGCCTACCATTTAATAGCGGTGCAACAAATTCCTTTGTCCTCAAAATGGATAGTAATTTTGTTGCAGTATGGTTAAAAAAAACGCTAACGTATTTGCATCCTAATCAAACAGTTGGATTCAGCATTCCTTGTCTCAAGAAGATAGAATTAGATCAGTTAGACAACATTTATACGATAGCAAACGGTAATGGTGATAGTACAGTTATAGGTAGTTTGAGTTTTAATCATAGAATTTCACCAAATGGCAGTTATGCTCAGGACATTTACATAATCAAATTAAACAGCAGCGGACAGGAGCTTTGGATTAGAAATGGTGGAAGTGATGACATGGACAATGTTAATGACATCATTACTGATAAATGGGGGAATTCAATTTTGTCAGTTTATTCAGGAAGCCAATCTGTAAGTGGATTAATTTTTGGAAATGACACCATTCAACAATGGCATGGTGGCTTAGTAAAATATGACACCTATGGAAATTTAATTTACACCCAAAAACTTCAAGAAGCAAGATCCATTAAAGCATTAGCCTTTGGCCTTGATAGTACTTTCTATGGCACGGGAACAGGTTTTAATCCTGGTTTGCCTTATGTTAATCTCTCTGTCCCAGAATGTGAAGACACGGTAAATGGATATTACAATCCGCCATATAAAATGATTATGGCAAAGTTTTACGATAATACAGGTGATTTTACTTTAGATATTGTAGAATCTCATCATTCAATTGATGTAAAGGTCTATCCAAATCCAACAAATGGAACTTTTCATGTGGCTTTTGGAAATAAACCATCTGGGAATCTTTCTTATTTTATCTCAGATATGATGGGGACTAAAATCATTGAAAATATCGCTAATTCCAATTTTGAAGTAAACTTATCTGATTTACCCTCAGGCATTTATTTTCTTACGTTTTCATCTTCCAATTTGAAGCAGACGTTTAGGATTATTAAAAATTAGGGGTTAGTATGGCTATATAATGTCGATCCCGATATCGGTGATCTCTAGATCATAGGATCTATTGAACCTGTCGATGCTCTTCCTCTTCTTCACATGAATAGACCATGCATGGTTGGGCTTGAAAACCGACCCTCTTGGGGTCAGGTGTCCCTGCTCATTCATCCATTGGGCTATTTTGATGTAACTGTTGCCTTCCGCATGCATCTTATCGATGGCATCGAACAGGAACTGTTGGTACTCTGAATATGGGGGATGCCACAAGGTGGCGGAATAATAACCAAGCGACCAGGTCAATAAAAATTTCCTACCCTCGTATGACTGATCATTGGAGAACATTCCACTACGGTGGAGTAGTGCCGAACGTACAGTCTCTGGTACGCCAGTTTTTTCAAGGGTTTGAGACTCTTTTGGTGAGTTAGCTCCTCGCTATACAATTGTTTTTTACCAATGTATTTGGCCGCTATTTTTTCTTTTCTTTAGCGAGCGAAATTTTGTAATTATCGGGGTTCCCAGTCATCTTAATACTTACAAATTTTACCTTTTTAGTTGGATCAACCGTTGCGATTTCATCCACTTGATCTTTGCTAATTTCTCCAGATTTTTTACTGAACAATTTATTCATTCCTTCTGAAGTTATCAGCTTGATGGGAACGCGTAGATAGTACTCAAAGTTGAAATCCATATCTTGTTTTCCTGATAATTCGATAAATCCAAGCGATGAGTTAATTAGCATCTTGGGAACCGACATAATTCCTTTGGTAATATCGATGTGATTGGATAAAGTATCGAATAGAACTTTGTATAGATTTTTATCTTTAAAAAAATCGGCTAAATACAACATGGGCCCATAATTTTCTAACCTGCCCTTTGCAACTTCTACATCCATGTGGATTTCAGAATCGTCAATAATTGGGGTTAAATCGGCATGCATATGGATTTGTCCATACAGTCTACCCGTTAGCTTACCATGCAGTTGTTCAGAAACCAGGTGATCTTGTCCAAAATTCTCAAACTTGAACATCAGTTGGTCTAAATCTACGTTTCGCATTCGGATATTAGGATTGAGGTAGAGTTTCTTTTTATTGGAACCATCTAAGTCACCCCGAATAAACATGTTCCCACCGGCAGCGATTAAACTCATAGTATCAATAATCAAATGATGATTTTTCTGGGTGCGAAACTGAGTATAAAAATTATCTAAGAGTATTCGGTGGTATTTTAAGTGTGTAACATTGAGTTGAAAACCCATATTTGGGAATGGGATTTCAAACACATTAAATCCGGCTTCATGGTTTACCGTTTTTGTATTTGGATTTACCGGTGGCGGATTGTAGTTAAATAACTCATCAAAATCGAGTTGAGGGGAGCTTATGGTTAATGAGTTTTTATGTTTTTTGTTTTTATCATCAGTACCAAGATAATAGGTCATGTTAGCTGCAAATGAGGATTTCCCAATTTTACCTGTGAATTTTTCGACCGTGAGATTATTCTTTTCTATATGAAAACGACCTGCGAATTTTTCAAATCTAAGGGGATGAACTTTCATGCTCGCTTCTAGTTGATCCAAGTATATATCGGCCGATTGTAATCCGGTATTAAAATGTAGATAGGTAAACCCATGCAGACGGAATTTTTTAAATTCTTCATGTCTATAGTCTTCAGGGACATAATTTTCACCACCATACGCGAATAAATCCTCCAAATGCAAAAGCCGGGAATCCAAGGCAAATTCAATCTTTGTATCTCCTAAAGGTTTGTCTTTTAGCCAGAGGTCGTAATTAAAGAGTTTGCCAGAAAAGTGAAAATCGCTTTTATCAATTTCGCCTTTAAAATCGATAATTCTGAAATCGCGTTCATCAATAATAACATCCGCATGGAAATCGTGAAGTGTATGCGGATAATGTTTCATTTTAGCATAGAGATCTTCAATAAAAAACTCACCGATGGGCAGGTTGGGAGATTCTAATATGGCTTTCGCCGAACATTTTAAAGCCAGTTTTGTTCGGAAATTCTGAATTTGTTCGTTTACAGGTTTATTGCCTTCCTTGCCGGTGCTGGTTAATTCCTGAATATCTAAATAATTTGATTTTATAGCAAGTTCTGTGGCGACTAATTTCTCCGTATGATGCAGTATTGCGGGTAAGTCGCTAATTGTGCCTTGGATTGCAATATCTGATTTACCGGCCTTTAAATTGAAATAATCCAATTTCGCAATATTTCCTTTTACTGTGGTGCTTATGTCGAGATCTTGAACAGCAACGTGGTAATCTGGTGAGGAAAAACTGAGGTCTTTAACAAGTAGTTCAGTGAAATATGATTCGTTTAATTTCTCTATACTGCGCTCCGGGTGCTCAATATCAATGATATCCCGGAAATTCATGGTTAGTTTCACACTGCCTTTGAGATTATTTAATGTCTCCAGGTTGAGGAATTTGGCCAAGAAATCCAGCTGAAAATCTGAGATTAACTTGAGGTTGATTTCCGGCGAATCAAAATTCTTTACTAAAATATTGCCACTAAACAAACCGGCTTCAGGTCGCGCACCAAAATCGGAAATGGAGAATTCTGAAGTGGAGGCGTCATGTGCTTTTCCGTTGGTGAAATGCCCTTTAAATTGAAGTTTGTCTAATTTCTTTTGATTAATGGAATTGGTGAAATAGGCTTCTGAGCATCCGAAGTTTGCATCAATTTTTGGGGTATGACCGTTGATCGATTTTCCCTTAACAGTGCAATCGAAATAAACTTTTCCTTGGTTATCGTATTTTTTCAGTGCAGGAGCTAATTCTTTGGGAGCAAAAGCAATAAACAAATCGAAATTGGGCTTAGCCCCTTCAAATTTCAGGTCAACATTCATATCATCATCAAAATCAATGTTGCCATTCATTTTAAAAAGAGCATCCTCTAAATAAATTTCGGATGGTTCTAAATTTAGAATTTGTGAGGCATGGGCATATTTTAACTTGGTATCAATATCGAAATTTTTGTTTTTAATAAGCGTGGTATCGCCATCCTTGATTAGCGTTAACGAGAATTTAGAATCAAGTGAGAATAGGGTTAAATCATTATTGGTTTTAAATTTCGATTTCGCATTGCTTATCGCTAAATCTACTAACAAATTGTTGCTTTCGTTGAGTTTTGTAATGTCTACATTTTGAAGTTCAATTCGTTTCAAATCAATATGCATAGCTTCTGATGAAACCTCGGTTTTTTGATTGGTAGCAAATGCTTTGACTATATTGAATTCGCCTGCAGTATCTTGAACAACATGAACATATCCATCCTTGATTTTCAAAGAATTCACATCGAATTTCCCGCTGATAAGAGACCATAGGTTAAAGCCCAGATAGAAATCTTTAACGTTCACTATGGGATTGGTTGTCTGTTGTTTATCGGGGTAAATTTTTACATCTTTTAAATCAATGGAAATGTGGGGGAAGTTCGCAAACGGCGAAATTTGAATGTTGTTTAGGGCGATTTTACCTGAAAAATCCTTATTTAATTCGGTAATCAAATTCTTAGTTATTGAATCTTCTTTAAAGTACAAAATTGTGGTAAGCACTGAAAATAGCAATACCGGGAGAGCAACTACACCCAAAGCTATTTTTTTTATTAGCGGTTTCAACACTGAATTTTAATATGAGAAATGAGATGCGAAATTATTACAAAAAGAGATGAGGAGGTGCGCAGAAGTATTAATTTTCATGTTAAACGGTGGAGGCTAAAACGCTTGGGATTAAATTGAAAATCAGATTTTAGCGTAAATAAGAAAAGAGAATGAATAGTTATCATAACCATGTTCCGTGTAAAAGCGTTTGCACGTATTATTGCATCATGTTAAAGTGGACTTTAAGGCTTATTTTATTATCCCCACTCATAATTTTGTTTCAAGCATGCGAAAAACCTGAAACACCCAATAATAATCAGAATCCAACGGATTCAACCATACAATTAGAATTAGGTCCACCGGTTGAGACAAGGACAACCGTTACGAAATATTCGTCGGCCTTTTTAGGTCAGACACGAGTTGGTAGTTTAAAAACCCAAACCCCATTTTCTTTTGATATAATAAATAACATCTTAACAGAGCCCTGGGGTATAGGAGCATTGCCCAATGGAAAGTTAATTATCACCCAACAGAACGGTATTATGCGGGTTTCAACGGTTGATGGAATACTAGGACCCAATATTGCCAACGTTCCTGCAGTTAAATTTGCTGGACAAGGTGGACTTTTAGGGATTTGTGTAGACCCTGATTTTCAAACCAATAGAATGCTGTATTGGGCGTTTACTGAGAGTGTAAGCGGCGGCAGTATAACATCCGTTGCTAAAGGTAGGTTATCTGAGAGTGAAGATGCTTTGGAATCGGTATCCGTAATTTATCGCTCCAATACTCCCTATAATGGGAATTTGCATTTTGGAGCAAGGATAGTAATGGATAAATCAAGAAATTTATTGGTTTGTATTGGTGAGCGGTCCGATGCTTCTATCCGCGTGCAGGCTCAATCGGTTTCTAGCAGTTTGGGTAAGGTGATTCGCATTACCACCGATGGGAATGCTGCACCAGGAAATCCTGTTTTTTCGGGCTCTGGAGCTTTACCGGAGTTGTTTACGATTGGACATAGAAATCCTCAGGGACTGGCGATTCATCCGATTACTGGCGATGTTTGGTTGGGAGAATTTGGTCCAAAAGCCGGGGATGAAATAAATTTATTGGTAGCAGGTAAAAATTATGGTTGGCCGATAATTACGTATGGGGTAGAGTATAGCGGACAGAAAGTTGGCGATGGTATTCAGCAGAAGGAAAATATGGAACAACCGGTTTATTATTGGGATCCCGCTATTTCACCCAGTGGAATGACGTTTTATCGGGGTAAATTGATTCCGGAATGGGAGAATAATTTATTCGTTTGTGCTTTGGGCAGTACTCACATAGCTCGATTGCATATCGCAAATAATAAAGTTATGGGGGAGGAGCGATTGCTGTCTTCGGAATCTCAGCGATTTCGCGATATTACCCAAGGCGTGGATGGAGCGTTGTATGCGGTTACCGATGCGGGAAGACTGTATAGAATTACCAAGAAATAAGGTATTAAATACCATTTTATCTTTTCGATTTAACTAGATTTGCATTAGGATTGCGTGCATATCATAAACTAAATATGTAGTGATTTGTTGAATCTTGGATTATGAGGCAATTGGAAGAGATTAGAAAAGTGACTATCTTGAGATTTTTTAGTTTTATAATTGCTCATTGGATGGTAATTGTTCCACTCAGTGCATCGATTTCTATGGCTGGTGACTCCATAAAAAAAGTCCATAAGTTAGTTTGTAACGATTACCATGATTTTGCTGATGATGATTCCTCTAATCCATTTAATAGTAATAATGGGGAAGAAAACAAGTTTGAAATTGAGGAAGAATTGGATGTTGCTATTTTATCTAATACCAGTAATTTACGCGCTGTATTGACCGATTTTCATGAGGTAAAAAATGAGCTTCTGTTAGATTATTTTGGGTTTGTATTGGAAATTAATCCTCCACCTCCCAAGTAGGTTTTATTGTTTCTGATAGCGGCAAGTATGTCCGCTAGTTATTCCTTTTTTACTTAAATACAAATTATTCATGAACAAAATTCTATTGGTAGTGCCAATGGTTTTCAGTATTGTTTGCTGCAGACCAAAAAAAGAACAAGAAAATAAAATACAAACGTTTACTATTACACAACCTATTGTGGTTGACACCTCTATAACTGCGGATTACGTCGCGAGTATTCAATCGAAGCAAAATGTGGAGATTCGATCAAAAGTAAAAGGATATTTAGACAAAATTTATGTAGAAGAGGGGTCTATGGTTAATTCCGGCCAGGTGTTATTTAAGTTAAGCAGTGTTGAATTCCAACAAGAAGTAAAACGATCTCAGGCTTTATTAAAGTTAGCAGTTGCCGATGCCAAATCGGCCGAATTAGAATTGCAGAATACCCAGCGATTATTTGCAAAAGGTATTGTCTCTAAATCTGAACTAGACAAAGCAAAAATATTAGTTGAATCAGCGAATGCGAAGATAGAAGAAGCACAAGCACATTTGCAGAGTGCGGAGTTTCATTTATCTCAGACCGTAATTAAAGCTCCTTTTGATGGTATTATAAATCGCATTCCCTTTAAAATGGGAAGTTTGATTGATGATGGCACGTTATTAACTACATTATCCAATAACCAAGAGGTATTTGCATATTTCCATGTCTCAGAAAAGGAATATTTGTCGTTAAAGTCAAATAAGAATTTGAATTTGAACTCCAAGATTACATTACTGTTGGCCAATAACAAGCCTCATTTGTATAAAGGGAATATTGAAAATGAAGACGGTGAGTTTGATTTGAGTACTGGAAATATTGCGTTTCGCGTTCGATTCGCTAATCCTGATTTATTAATTAAACACGGTTCCACGGGCAAAATTAGATTATCTACTGAATTGCAAGATGCGATGATAATCCCTCAGAAATCAACATTTGAAATTCAAGATCAAGTTTATGTATTTGTTATCGACCAAAATAATGTGGTTCGATCAAGAAATATTAAGATTAAGTATCGGCTTCCCCATTTGTTTGTTGTTGAAAAAGGACTAACTACCGCGGATAAAATTGTATTCGAAGGAATTCAGAATATTAAGGATGGAGATCAAATCCAACCAAAGTTTTTGCGGATGTCTGAATTGGATTTAAATCAGCAAGAGGATTAAGGAGTTTTCGTATGATAGAAAAATTCATAAATCGACCGGTACTTAGTATTGTTATTTCTTTATTGATATTAATCATTGGGGTAATATCATTGATGCAAATGCCAATGACTCAATTCCCGGATATTGCTCCGCCTGAGGTGACAGTTACTACGAAATATACTGGAGCCAATGCTGAAGCATGTGTGAAGGCCGTTGTTACTCCGCTAGAAAGAGCTATTAATGGTGTTCCAGGAATGGCTTATATGTCGTCCGTATCGGGAAATGATGGTTCCAGTATAATTCAGATAATATTTAATGCAGGAATCGATCCGGATGTAGCGGCAGTGAATGTACAAAATAAGGTTTCATCGGTATTGGATGAACTTCCGGAGGAGGTAATTAAATCAGGCGTAATTGTGGAAAAAGTACAAAACAGTATGTTATTGTATCTGAATATATTAAGTACAAATCCAGAGTTAGATGAAAAGTTTTTGTTTAATTATTCGGATATAAACTTATTACCGGAATTAAAGCGAATAGAGGGAGTTGGATTTGCGGATATCATGGGACAAAGAGAATATGCGATGCGCATTTGGTTGAATCCTACTAAAATGGTTGCTTATCAATTATCTACTGAAGATATTGATAGATGTTTAAAGGAGCAAAATATTGAAGTAGCCCCTGGTAAGGTGGGAGAAAGTTCCGGAAGAAATCCGCAATCGTTGCAATATGTAATAAAATACACGGGTAAATTCAATACTAAAGAACAATACGAAAATGTGATTTTAAAGCAAGATGAATCGGGACAATTACTTCGACTAAAAGATGTTGCTGAAGTGGAGTTTGGTTCGTTAGATTATGATGTTTTATCCAAGGAAAATGGAAAACCTTCTGCGGCCATTATTTTAAAACAAAGACCGGGAAGTAACGCCAGGGTGGTAATTAAAAATATTAAAAATAAGTTAAAAGAGTTAGAGGCAAATTTCCCGAAGGGCGTTACTTATACGTATAGTTATGATGTTTCTAGTTTTTTAGATGCTTCGGTAAGCGAAGTATTGAAAACGTTGATAGAGGCTTTCTTACTCGTTTCATTGGTGGTTTTTATTTTTTTAGGAGATTGGAGATCAACTTTAATACCGGCAATAACAGTTCCTGTTTCACTTATTGGAACCTTTACTTTCATGCACTTGATGGGATTTTCAATCAATTTAATTACCCTGTTTGCTATTGTTTTGGCTATCGGAATTGTGGTAGATAATGCCATTGTAATTGTTGAGGCCGTTCATGCAAGAATGCATACCGATAGGGTTTCAGTGGGTGTGGCAACGCAATTAGCTACACGAGAAATCAGTGGGGCAATTGTTGCGATTACCTTGGTAATGTCTGCGGTATTTATACCAGAAGCATTTATATCTGGGCCTGTAGGTGTTTTTTATAGACAGTTTTCGATCACCATGGCAATCTCTATCGTATTATCGGGAATTGTAGCCTTAACGCTTACACCTGCTTTATGTGTTCTATTATTAAAAAATCATACAGAAAACACTGGTAACTGGTTAGGCCGATTTATTGAGAGATTTAATCGTTGGTTTGAGGATTTAACTCAAAAGTACAAGTGGTTAGTTTTAGCAATAGTGCGCAAGCAATGGATTACGTGGGCGGCGCTGCTTATATTAATTGTTTCAATTGTGGGATTAGGTCGTTTACTTCCTTCTGGATTTATTCCCAACGAAGATCAAGGAACAATCTATGCAAATATTATTAGTCCTTCGGGTGCTACATTGGAGCGTTCGGAAAAAGTCACCGATGCAATTCAACAGGAAGTAGCAAAGGTAGAAGGCGTAGCTTCTGTATCAACCTTAGCAGGATTTAATTTCATAACCGATGGGACAGGTGCTAACTTTGGTATGAATTTGATATCCTTAAAATCTTGGGGAGACAGAGAGAAAACTGATCAGGAAATCATTGAGATATTAAAGCAACGCACTTCACATATTCAAGATGCGAAGATTGAGTTTTTTACGCCGCCACCGGTACCCGGTTATGGTAATTCAAGCGGGTTTGAATTGAGAATATTGGATAAGACAGGTAAATCGGATTTAAAGAAATTGGAATCTGTGGCCTTGGAATTTGCCTCTGAATTGAACAAATCGGGCAGTATTAAAAATACATTTTCTTCTTTTGATGCAAGTTTCCCGCAATTTTTATTGCATATAGATAATGCTAAAGCGGCGCAAAAAGGTGTAATAGTAAAAGATATACTAAGTACATTACAAACATTATTAGGTAGTGATTATGTAACCAACTTTATCAAATTTGGCCAGATGTATAAGGTGATGGTTCAATCTTCACCTGAGTTTAGAACGAAACCCGAGGATATTTTGCTTTTTCAGGTGAAGAACAAAGACGGGGAAATGGTGCCAGTTTCAAATTTTTTATCTGTTGAAAAAGTATATGGACCGGAGCAAGTTACGAGGTATAATATGTATCCATCGGCGATGGTTAATGGTGAGCCGCAACAAGGGTATAGCAGTGGTCAGGCACTTGAGGAAATTAAGCGAGTGGCAAAATTGAAATTACCGAAGGGATATGATTTTGACTTTGCGGGATCTTCGAGGGATCAAGCGAATGCCGGAAACGAGGCATTCTATATTTTCATTATTTGTTTGATGTTTGTGTATTTAATATTATCGGCCCAGTATGAGAGTTTTTTATTGCCATTGCCGGTTATATTATCATTACCAACAGGAGTTTTTGGTGCTTTCTTATTGTTGACCTTAATGGGTCTTGAGAACAATATTTATGCTCAAGTTGCCTTGGTAATGCTTATTGGTTTATTGGGTAAAAATGCTGTCTTAATCGTGGAATTTGCGATTCAAAAACAGCGTGACGGATTGTCGGCTTCCGCTGCAGTAATGGCAAGTGCGGTCTCGAGATTACGGCCAATTTTGATGACATCCTTTGCATTTATCGCTGGATTACTGCCCTTGGTTTTTGCAACTGGAGCCGGGGCGATTGGCAATAAAACTATTGGAGCAGCAGCGGCTGGTGGAATGTTTTTCGGGACAGTTTTCGGGGTTTTATTAGTGCCAGGATTGTATTTAATATTTACAAAAGAGACGAAGAAAATGAATCGTTTGAAAAAATAAAAAAATGAACACATTAAAAATTTGGTTCTTGCTTGGGCAATTTTCACTGATCTTGGTTTCTTGTGTAACACCCCAAACAACAACAACCGATACGAACATACTTCCTCAGAATTTTGGAGTTAACGAAAATTCCAAAGTGTATCCGTTGGAAAATAACGAGATAGATTCAACAAAACTCTCTGTTTATAATCAAAAAGGCGATTCGGGGGTAGACCTACAAAAAGTGCAACGAAAATCAGTTCTTAATCAAGATTCAATTGGAGATATAATAGGTTATCGCGCGTTTTTTAAAGATTCAAATTTGGTGGCATTAATTGATACTGCCCTCAATAATAATTTTGATATTCGTATGGCCTACCAGCGACTAACTGTGGCTAAAAATGAATATCGATTTGCCCAGCAATCCTTATTCCCGACGTTGCAGGGAAATACATTTTTTCAGCAAAGGAAATTTGGTTATTACACCATGGATGATGCTGGTAATCGTGTGACGGAATTTTATCCAGGTAAACTCATTCCAACACACTTGCCAGATTATTATGGTGGATTTCAGACCAATTGGGAATTAGATGTGTGGGGGAAATTACGTAATAAAAAGAGGGCCGCCTTTCACAGACAGTTGAGCAGTTTAGATGGACAACAATTGTTGAAGATTAGTTTAATAGATCAAATAGCAACTGCTTACTATGAGTTATTATCGTTGGATTTGGAGTTGGAATTGGTTCGAAGATTTATTGAGTTACAGAAAAATGCACTGGATGCATTGTTGGTACAGAAGGAGGCGGGTAGAGAAAATGAGTTATCTGTAAAGCAGTTTCGGGCATTAGTATTGAATTCCCAGAGTTTTGAAGTTTCTTGTTTACAAGAAATTCAGCTGAAAGAGAATGCTATCAATCTGTTATTAGGAAGAATGCCACAGACAATTCTGAGAAATCACCAGTACTTTCATCGAGATTCTTTTGTGTTAAGTAAGTATGGGGTTCCGAGTGAGTTGCTAAATAATCGTCCCGACATAAGATCTGCGGAAAATGAGTTAATGGCAAGTAAATTTGATGTCTTAGCGGCAAAAGCTGCCTTTTATCCAACATTTAATATTTTTGGAACAATAGGTCTACAATCGTTTAGCACAAATTTTTTGTTTAATTTCCCAAAATCCATGGCCTATAATTTCTTGGGAAATGTAGCCGGACCATTGATTAATAGAGCGGCCATTAAATTGCAATTTTCCAATGCAAAGGCGAATCAATTTGAGAGTTTGTTAAAATATCAAAAAACAGTTTTAGGTGCTTATGTGGAGGTTGTGTCCGAGTTAACCACCTTGAATCATTTAACGGAAAAGGAACAATTGAAGAAGCAGGAAACAGAGGAATTAGACCGGTCTATAAGTATTGCATACGAGTTGTTCTTAACGGGTAAAGCGAGCTATTTAGAGGTCTTGAATGCGCAAAGAACTGCCTTGCAATCGAATATTGAACTGATTGAGTTGCGTAAACAAAAGTTTATTACCAATATACACTTGTACAAATCGATTGGTGGTGGCTGGAAGTAGAATGATCATTGATTTAGTTTATAGATTGGATTTTGGCTAATTCATGGATTTAAGGTATTGACTGCGCCAACATTTTTTACTGATTAATTGTTACTTGCGTGTTGCAGGTTTGCATAATTATTGTTTAATTTACAATAAGTAAGTCAAAGCGTAAACATGTCTGATTGCAATTATTATCGTATGAAATTGAAAGGTTTAGTTATTTGGATATTGGCAGGTGTTACCTGCAATTTGTATTCGCAAAACATAGATTCCCTGATTTCCAAAATGACTTTGGCCGAAAAAGTGGGTCAAATGGCACAGGTGGATTTGGGGGTATTGTGGGAAGGTGAAACCTGCAATCCCAAA
Organism: uncultured Flavobacteriaceae bacterium; assembly: GCA_964446075.1. GTDB lineage: Bacteria > Bacteroidota > Bacteroidia > NS11-12g > UBA955 > JAGKXC01. The sequence continues at coordinate 18,645 of CAYUNO010000008.1, forward strand.
GACGGTAAGGTGAAGTTAAACGAAGATAAACTGAAAAAAGCTATAGCGGAGTATAAAATTGGATCAGTGTTAAACTGTGGTTGCGGCACGGGCACACATTCAAAAGAGGATTGGAGGCAATGGATAGGGGAGATTCAGGCTGTAGCTCAACGCAGCGGCGTGCTACCAATATTGTACGGAATTGACGCAATACACGGAGCAACCTACTTGCACCATTCCACATTGTTTCCGCAGCAGTTAGGTCAAGCCGCTACATGGAACCCAGATTTAGTTCAATCGGGCGCTGCAGTTACTGCCTATGAAACCCGTGCTAGCGGTATTCCCTGGAATTTCTCACCCGTATTAGATGTTGCTCGACAGCCATTATGGTCGAGATTTTTCGAAACCTACGGATCGGATCCGTATTTATGCAAAACAATGGGTGTAGCAGCGGTTCAAGGGTATCAGAATTATTCCAAAGAAATTTCGGGTTCTGAATTCAATGGTAAGCAAGCTTCGGGTGCCATTTCATCGTTTAGCGTAGCTGCATGTTTAAAGCACTTTATGGGTTACAGTGCGCCCTTTTCGGGTAAAGACAGGACACCGGCTTATTTTACGGAGCGTGATTTACGGGATATCTTTTTACCAAGTTTTGAAGAGGCAATTAAAGCCGGGGCGAAAAGTATAATGGTAAATAGCGGCGAAATCAGTGGAATTCCCGTGCATACTAGCTATCGATTATTAACGGAGATTTTACGTAATGAATTAGGATTCACCGGTGTTGTTGTTACCGATTGGGAAGATATCTATAAGTTGCACGCCAATCATCGGGTTGCCAAAGATTATAGAGAAGCAGTGAAAATGTCGATAATGGCAGGAATAGATATGAGTATGATTCCCAACGATTTTCAATTTATTGATATTCTAATTTCTTTGGTGAAGGATGGGGAAATACCAGAATCGCGAATTGATCAATCGGTGAGAAGGATTTTGCAAATGAAAAAGGATTTGGGATTGTTTTCTGCCCCAATGGGTTTACCAGCAACACAGTTTCCGGATGCATTCAGTGATCGATTTAAGCAAAAAGCCTTAGAAACGGCATTGCAGAGTATAACATTATTGAATAATGAAGCGGTATTGCCATTGAAGGCAGGTACAAAAGCGGTAGTTTGTGGCCCTGCCGCACATAATTTATCGTTAATTAGCGGTGCTTGGACGCACAGTTGGCTGGGAAGAGATGAGTCGTTGGCAAAGAATTATGGTTTGGGTATAACGGTGGCAGATGCTTGTTCTGAATATGGTAAAGGAATTTCATGGCTGTTTCCAGAAAAGCAGAATCCAATGAGTTTGAAATCGTTGCAAATAACTAAAGCTTTAACAAAGGATGTTAAAAAATCCGATGTTGTAATAATTTGTTTAGGCGAAGAGCCAGGTACAGAAATTCCTGGAAATACGGAGTCGTTGGAATTGGATGTTGCCCAAAGAGATTATGTAATGAAAATTGCCGCCATGGGTAAGAAGATTGTATTGGTTTGCTTCTTTAATCGGCCGCTGATTATCACGGAACTGGATTCCGCAGTGCAGGCGGTGGTATTTGCGTATTTGCCTTCCGATTTTGGTCCAGAAGCATTAGCAAAAACCTTGGTTGGAATTAACAACCCGTCAGGAAAGTTGCCTTTTACGTATCCTCGCAGTAGTGGTAGTGTGGTGCAACACGATAGAAAACATACTGAAGATTTCCATGTGGACTTCAGTACCAATGCGTATCGACCCTTGTATGATTTTGGCTTTGGACTATCGTATACTCAATTTAAGCATTCGCCACTTACCTTGAATGGGGAATTCAAAGGGGTTAACGATACGGTTTGGGCTGAATGGACAGTAACGAATACTGGAAAAATGGACGGGCATGAGGTTGCTCAATTGTATTTTAGAGATGAGTTTGCGAGCATTACCCCATCGGTTATGCATTTAACGGGATTCAAAAAGGTTTGGATTCCTGCAGGTAATAGCGTCAAGATTCGATTGCCGATTACCCCTAAGATGCTAAGTTTTGTAGCCGAAGATTTGAAAAGAACCACTGAAGCCGGAGATTTTTCATTTTGGACTAATAACCCATCTCAACAGAGGAAAAAGGTAGAGACCACTTTCAAGTTTTAACTTAACTTAGTAAAGTAAGAGCTATGAATATTCGAATGGTTTATAGAATAATCGAATGTTTTGTAGTGTAATCCAATATTTTAAAGAGTAATCCAATAAATCAAAATAGATTAAGCTTAGAGATAAATAAAAAAAGCACCATTTTCAGAGAATGGTGCTTTTTTATTCGATTCCAGAACGAGTTATAACTTCTTGGAGGGATCTTTAAATATTCTTGTTAGTTGTCCATTGTAGCTTTAATTTCCATTCTAGCCGGGTTAATTTTTTTGGAATACTCTGACGTAGTCGACCTCCATTGTTTGAGGGAATACAGTAGTAGCATCGGGATATCCTGGCCAATTACCACCAACGGCCACATTAAATATAAAGAAGAATTTTTGATTGAAAGGGTAGATGCCTCCAGTATTGGCGGGAGTAAGCGTATGGAATTTTACATCGTCTACGTACCATTCCACCAAATTATTTTCCCATTTTAATGTAAATACATGGTAAGCATCGGAAAAGTTCCCGGAGGATAAACCGTAGGAAGCAGTGCGTTGAGTAGAAGGAGGAGCTGCACCAAAGTGAGCGGTTCCGTGTACTCGATTGGGCTGATGTCCTATTAATTCCATGATATCTAATTCACCGCAAACGGGCCAACCTACGGTTGAAAAGTTAGCACCAAGCATCCATAATGCGGGCCATATTCCCTGTCCTTTCGGTAGTCTAGCTCTAATATCAATTCTGCCGAATTGAAATTCTCGTTTTCCTTGGGTTTTGATCCTAGCCGATGTGTAGTTATACCCACCCTGACTTTCTTTCCTAGCGGTGATGGTAAGTTTGCCGTTGGCTACGGTGCAATTGGCATTGCCCGATGTGTAGTACTGCCATTCGTTGTTGCCCCAACCACCGGAGCCGTTACCAACATCAAATCCCCAACTCGATAAATCTAGCGTTTCCCCAGAAAATTCATCGGCCCAAGCCAGTTTGTAACCCGAATAGGAGCTTGGAGTGCTGTAACCATCGTTCAAGGTTACAGCTTCAATTCGGATGGTGTCCGTAGCCTTGATATAATCTGCGGCACTGGTATGAGCTTTAATAGTAACTAGGTAGTTCCCATCTTTGCCGAAGGTATAAGAAGCGATTCCTGTGGGGGTTTCTATAGTATTGTCTCCATTTAGGTCGCTAAAAATAGCCGAGTAATAATTGGCATTATCGGCTTTCATAGTAACCGTTACTTTACCTTTTGGAGAGCTCGCATAATCAATTTTCCAAGTTAGGTTCTGTGGTAGAATTACTTGGTCAATGGGTTTTTCTTCGCAAGAATTCAATCCTGCTAGCAGGGAAATACACAATAGAGGTAGCACAAGGAATCGCTTTGTTTTTAGCATGTATTATTTTTGTTTAATATCGTCTAAATAGAAGGTACCTGCGTTAGCAACATCCCAACCAGGGAATAGAACCAATCTATTGAAGACAGTGGATCCTGCATCGCTGAAATCTATTGTTACTTCAACCCATTGATTTGCTACGGTAATATCTACATCTTTTTCTACAAATTCTTTATCGTAGCTGC
>CAYUNO010000009.1:0-21799 GCA_964446075.1 uncultured Flavobacteriaceae bacterium
CGTTCAAATTATACAATTACCGAAGATTCAAGATCCAAGAGGTAATTTAACTTTCTTGCAATTCCCTCAACAAATACCATTTGAAATTAAGCGTGTATTCTGGACTTATAATATACCAGGAGGAGAAATTCGTGGTGGACATGCTTATAAGACACAAGAGGAAGTAATTATTGCAATTAGTGGTAGTTTTGATGTGGTAGTTACCGACAAAATGGGCAATACGCAACGCGTGCACCTGAACAGAGGTTATGAAGGATTGTATTTACCACCTAACACTTGGAGACATTTGGAGAATTTTTCCACTAATTCTGTAAGTTTACATATTTCTAGTAGTGTTTATTCTGAGGCGGATTATATAAGAGATATTTCTAATTTAAATTAATTTGAAAGTCACTATTTCCGATTGTAAAATAATTAAACTGCCGAAAATTCAGGCAACGTCAGGAAATATTACTTCCATCAACAACGGTTTTGACGAATTGTTCGAAGTAAAAAGAGTTTTTTATATCTACGATATCCCATCTAACGAAGACCGTGGAGCTCATGCTCACAAAGAATGTCATCAATTACTTGTAGCTGTTACTGGAGCTTTTGAAGTGGAAGTATTTGATGGTTATCAAAAAACCAAGTTTCTATTAAATCAACCCAATTTAGGATTGTATATACCTTCAGGAATTTGGGCATCAGAGGTTAATTTCAGCGGAGGAGGAATTTGTTTGGTATTAGCTTCACATGAATATCAAGAAAGTGATTACATAAGAGACATTAATGAGTATATGAATTATAGGCAATGATTCATTCAAGTAGTGATGTTCAAACCAAAAGTATAGGAGTAAATACACAAATATGGCAGTATTGTGTAGTTTTACCAGGTGCTATTATAGGAGATGAATGCAATATTAATGCCCATGTATTTATAGAAAATGATGTGATTATAGGTAATCGAGTAACAATAAAATCGGGTGTACAACTTTGGGACGGAATACAAATTGAGGATGATGTTTTCGTCGGACCCAATGTTACATTTACCAATGATAACAATCCGAGATCTAAGCAATATCCAAAATCATTTGAGAAAACAATTATTAGAAAAGGAGCGAGTGTTGGAGCAAATTGTACTTTGTTATCCAATATAGAAATAGGAGAAAATGCTTTGATAGGTGCAGGCAGTGTTGTTACAAAAAATGTATTACCGCAGGAATTGGTTGCAGGGAATCCGGCCAAGAGAATGGGATGGGTAAATAAAAGAGGTGCGAGATTATTGTGTATTACAGATAGTGTCTTCAAAGACACAGAAACTAATGAGATTTTCGATGTTACGGAAACTGGTCTGATTTTACGATGATAAAGTTTTTAGATTTTCAACCTATGCATAATCAAATCCGAGTGGAAATAAAAAATGCATTTCAGAGGGTTTACGATAGCCATTGGTATATTCAAGGCCAAGAATTAACACAGTTCGAGGTTGAATATGCACATTTTAATAAAACTCAATTTGCGGTTGGAGTAAGCAATGGTTTGGATGCTTTGGTTTTGGCTTTGAGAGCTTTGAATATTGGTCAAGGTGATGAGGTTATAGTTCCTTCGAATACTTATATCGCTACGGCTTTGGCAGTATCGCATGTGGGAGCAACCCCCATTTTTGTTGAGCCAAGAATTGAAACGTACAATATCAATCCAGAGTTAATTCCTCAGGCAATAACGAAGAAAACTAAAGCCATTATGCCGGTTCACTTATATGGACAAGCATGCGAAATGGATGCAATCATGGCAATTGCCAAAACCTACAACCTTTTTGTGGTAGAGGATAATGCTCAAGCTCATTTAAGTGCATTCAAAGAAAAGCTGACAGGAACCTTTGGAGAAATTAATGGCACGAGTTTTTATCCAGGAAAGAACTTAGGTGCTTTGGGGGATGCCGGCGCCATCACCACTGACGATGAAGAATTGGCCAATCGAATTAAAACACTAAGAAATTACGGTTCGTCAGTAAAATACTACAATGAAGAGATAGGTTACAATAATCGACTGGATGAATTACAGGCAGCATTCCTCAGGGTAAAATTAAACTACCTTCAAGATTGGACAAATCAGCGTAAAGAAATTGCTCAATGGTATAATGAGTTTTTGCAAAATAGGAATGATTTGGTGTTGCCATATGTTCACGAGAATGCAAACCACGTATTTCATTTATATGTTGTTAGAACTTCGAATAGGGAAAAGTTGCAACAACAATTGACGGAAAATGGCATTCAAACAATGATTCACTATCCTGTTCCGCCGCATTTGCAAAAAGCTTATAAACATTTGGGATACAAAGAAGGCGATTTCCCAATCGCCGAAGAAATTGCCAAAAGCTGTCTGAGTTTGCCTGTTTGGCCTGGAATGGAATCTACGCAGGTTGAATATATAGCGAGTAAAATTCATTAATTTGGAGAATACAAAACTTTCCATAATTCTGCTAGCTTATTATAGTGGTAATAAAATTAGCATTGCTTTCGAAAAGATTCAGGAATTATTTGATAAGGAAAAAATCCCTTTTGAGCTGGTTATAGTTAATGATGGTTCAAAGGATGGGAATCTAACAAGAAACATTTCCAAGGATTTGGAAAAGAATTTTAAAGAGGTGCGATATTTCGAATTAAGTAGAAATTATACCAGTCATTATGCGGCATTTGCTGGTTTATCTGTTTGCACAGGCGCATGTGCTGTTATAATTCCTGACGATGAACAACAACCCTATGACACTTTGGTAAAGGCCTATAAAATGTGGCAAGAGGGTGAAAAGGTTATTTTACCTGTAAGGTCGAGTAGGGAAGATCCAACAATTTCCAAACTTTGGTCCTATACTTTTTATTGGTTTTTGAATAAAACTACGGATTTTGATTATCCTAAATATGGGTTGGACACTTGGTTTATTGACAGAGAGATTATTGATATTTTAAACGAAAGAATAAGTCCTATTAATACTACTACTATTACAGAAATATTACGTTTGGGTTTTGATCCAAAATTATTGTTTTATGAACGAACAAAATCTACACAAACAAAGAGTCGTTGGTCTTTTAATAAGAAATTGAAACTTGCCTCTGATTGGTTTTTTGGAACTTCAAGGTTTCCAATAAAAATAGTTACCTATTTGGGTGTATTTTCTTTTATACTGAGTATTAGTATGATCGCCTTTTACACATACATAAAGATTTGGGGCAATGAGAGTTTTTGGAAAAGTAACCAAGTCCCTGGATGGGTTGGATTGGTAGTTATCATTAGTTTTTTCAGCGGCGCAATTTTAATAAGCTTAGCTATGATTGCGGAATATATCTGGCGAATTTTTGATGAGGTTAAAGGCAGACCTGGTTATATAATAAAGAAAAAATGAAAAATATAAACACTAAAACATTTAATGCATTAATAATACTGATGATTGTGTTTTTTGTTGTTTTATCTATTGTTAAATTCAGTGTTTTTGATGGAGGTGTAGATTCGGGTTATTATTTAAGTACGGCAAGGGATTGGATTAAACTTGGGCGAATACCTAACATAGACACTTACAACATGTATACTCCAATTGGGGTTATGTTTTATGCAATACCATATCTAATTTTTGATTCCCCCGATATTTTTATATTTTTAATATTGAATTTATTAACCTATTTAATTTCATTTCGATTATTTTTAAAGATTATAGTTTCTTTTTTTAATAAAAGCCTAATTGCTTTAGTTTTATTATTATCCTTTTTATATAATACTCAAGAAATAGTAACTGATATAAAACTTGAAAATTTGATATTGGTTTGGGGCTTGTTGATTATTAAATATATAGCAAAATTAATTAAAACCAATAGAAGTAATAGGGGATTAAAAGAGTCTACAATTATTGGAATTTTATGTGCCTTTTCTATTTTAACAAAACAGTTTGGCGGACTTTCTTTGATATTTAGTGTTCTAATAGTGGTATTTTATTTAACTGAAGAAAAAATATTAATAACAACAAGGATTTTATTTTCCTTTACCAGTATAATTATAATATATATATTTATTCAATTTTTATCCGGATTATCTGGTGAAACAATCTTTTCGCAATTTAAAGGAGAATATACTCTTCAATGTAAAGGGGCTGTTTATGGTGCTAAGAGCTTTATTAATTTGTTTAAAGGTATCAAGTATTATCGATTTGATGGCTTGTTCTATTTTGGTTTATTTATTATTTTATTGTTTTTTTATAAATTTAAAATACAAAAATTTGAATTGAATAAAATAGCAATACTTTATTTTATTGTTTTCGCGATTAGTTTAATGCCCTTTTATATTCAGGTATATCCACATTATAAATACTTTGGTTTGCCGTTCATATATTTTACGTCAATTTTATTGTTGAGAAGAACAATGGATCGATATTTACATTTAAATAATTGTATACAATTGGTTATAAAATCCATTGGTGTTGGCATGGCTTGTATATCCATCTATAGCACAGTTAGTTGGTCACATCACTATTCTACCTTGAGAAAGCAAAAGAAAGAAAGTTGCAAGTTGGAACAGGAGATAAATTTAAAATTAAGAAAAGGAGCTCTTGTTCATGTTATTCGGGATAGAAAATTATGGTTTAAATGTGGATTTGTTTCTCCGTTTCCGCATACTGTGGGTTATGGATATCTTCAATTTAATTGCTTAAAAGAAGCTTCAAAAATCGAAATGCCCAATTCGTTTTGGGTGATTGGTTTCTCTTCTTTAGATAATATTAATTTAGAGAAGTATTCAATTAAGGAAATAATAGATTTTAGTAAAGGAACAAATCATTTTTTTGCAATTCGTTATGATAGGGTAGAGAAAGTGTGAGTTTTATGATTGTGTAAGTTAGATTTAATTTTAGAAATAAAAAATGTATAATAAATGGTTATTTGAGATTTCACCCGAAAAATCGAAGTTTAAATTAAACTTTAAAGAAATATATCAATATCGTGATTTACTGATGTTGTTTATACGGCGAGATATTGTATCTGTTTACAAACAAACTGTTTTGGGTCCTTTGTGGTATTTTATTTCACCTTTATTGGCATCATTTACACAGTATATAGTTTTCGGACAAATTGCAGAATTACCATCAGACGGTGTTCCTTATTTCTTGTTTGTTTTAAGTGGTAATGTACTATGGAGTTATTTTTCGACGGCTCTGAGTGGAACTTCAAATACATTTAGAGCAAACCAAGGTATTTTTGGAAAAGTTTATTTTCCTAGGGCTATTGTACCATTATCAATAACAGCGTCAAATTTGTTTCAGTTTGCAATAAAACTATTGCTTTTAATCACATTCATATTACTAATGGGAAGAATGGGTGAGGTAAATTTATGGGTTTTAACTTTACCGATGTTGATTTTAATCATGGCTCTAATTTCTATGGGTGTTGGAATGATTATCAGTGCACTAACAACTAAGTATAGAGATTTCTCTCAATTAATGGGTTTTGCAATTGGTTTATTTATGTATATAACTCCTGTCATATATCCAACAAGCATTTTCTTAAATAAATTACCAGATGAAAAGGAGTGGATGATTTACGCTAATCCATTAACTAGTGTTTTCGACGTTTTTCACAAAGCTTTTTTGGGAGTTGGTCATATTAATTTTTATGGATTGGGATACAGTTGTGCGTTTGCAATTGTAGTATATATCTGTGGTTTATATGTTTTTAATCGAGTGGAGAGGACATTTATGGATACCATTTAATTTATGAGTGATGTAATTTTAAAAGTTGAAAAAGTATCTAAACTGTACAGACTAGGTACTGTTGGAACAGGAACTTTTGGTGGCGATGTTCAACGTTTTTGGAAGACGAAGATATTAGGACAGGAAGATCCATTTGCTAAAATTGGACATACGAACGATCGTACATCTAAAGTAAAAGCAGATTTTGTTTGGGCACTGCAGGATATTAATTTTGAAGTTAAACGTGGGGAGGTATTGGGGATTATAGGTAAAAATGGCGCAGGTAAATCTACATTGTTAAAGTTGCTAAGTAGAATTACTTCACCAACAACAGGTAATATTAAATCTGCTGGTCGTATGGCTTCTTTATTAGAAGTTGGTACCGGTTTTCATCCAGAATTGACAGGTAGAGAAAACATTTTTTTGAATGGTGCTATTTTGGGAATGACCAAGATGGAAATTCAAAGCAAGTTTGACGAAATCGTTGATTTTTCGGGATGTGAATTGTACATCGAAACACCAGTGAAACGATATAGTTCAGGTATGACGGTTCGTTTGGGGTTTGCGGTGGCTGCATTTTTGGATCCGGAGATATTAGTGGTTGATGAAGTTTTGGCAGTTGGGGATGCAGAGTTTCAAAAAAAGGCTATAGGTAAAATGAAAAATGTTAGTTTGACAGAAGGAAGAACAGTGTTGTTTGTAAGTCATAATTTGGCTGCGGTAAGAAGTTTTTGTGGTAATTCAATTTTGCTTGATAATGGTCAACTATTATTTAACGGATCAACAACAGACGCAATTACAAAATACCTTGATCTTGATAATAAAAAAATAGCAACAGAAGAAATAATAAATTTTCGTGAAAACAACCCTAATCATACTGGTTGGGTTAAGTTTACAAATGTGAAAGTGATTAATATTGATTCAAAAAACTTGATTGTTGAATTTGATTTCTTATCCTATTCTAAAAAAAATCACATGATAAGAATAACTGGCAAACTCACGCATGAGGAAGAGAATATTGGTGTGTTTTTTTCAGAGGAAATTGAAATTAAATCTGATGAGTTAAGAACAATAAAGCTAAATATCGACATTTCTTGTTTAGTTGTGAATTCTTTGAAATTGACAACTGCGTTGTGTTCTGGAGATATTAAAACGGGGCTGCAATACCACGATTGTTTAGTTGACGTAAAAAAAATAGAAAATGAATTTTATAAAAATAATGAAAGTATTATTCAATGGTCAAGTGACTGGGGAAATATTTTATTCGATTCTCAAATTATTTAAATTAATTCCGGAAAGAAAATTAATTAAGAAAAAAATAATGTACGCTCGATTTTATGAGAGATATTATATTAATAAAACATATTCAAGTATTTTTCATAAAAAGATAAACTACAGGAATCCAAAGAGATTTTCGGAGAAAATGCAATTATATAAAACAAGCAGGGAGCATTTAAATTGGTATATTTATACGGATAAGATTTTAGTTAAAGAATATATTGAAGAATTTAAAATCAGAAATGGGATTAAGAATCTAATGAATATAGATACTTATCAGGTCATCGATAAAGAAGATATTTTAAATTTTGATTTTAAGTCCCTGAATAAAAAGTTGCCTTTTATTATTAAACCAAATCATTACAGTGGAGTCTATCAAATAATAAAAAGTGAAAAAGATCTTGATAAAATAAACAATTTGGAATTGCAGAAATGGTTAAAAAGAAATTATTATTATGAATCGTTTGAAACAAATTATTTTTTTATTGAACCTAAAATATTAGTTGAAAAGTTACTCTGTAATCACGAAAATAACCATATTTTAGAAGATCTAAAAGTTCATTGTTTTGGAGGCAAAGTTGTTTTTTTTCAAATTTGTTATGGAAGGGAAACAGAAAGTGGTCGTTTATTTTACGATTCTCAATGGAATAAATTAGAATTTATTTGGTCAGGGTTTGTAGATGGTAAATTTACAAAGAAGATAGATTTAAATGAGAATAGGAAAGCACCTAATAATCTATCTGAGATTATTAGAATATGTGAATTATTAGCTGTTAAATTTCCATATGTTCGAATTGATCTTTATTTGGAAGGTGAAATTTTGTATTTTGGTGAATTGACATTCACAAGTGGTTCAGGTTTGGATGTATTTCAACCGGAGGAGATAGATTATAATTTAGGAGAAATGTTTAATTTAAATTAATAAATGAGTTATAATTTGGATTTTATATTTCCCATACACCACGCGAATTGAATTATCTAAAATGATTAAATTAAGTACAGATGAAATTTTGATTGCATCCAAAATTCTTGAGTTGAAAAGGGAGGCGGGCTCACACAGCCCGAGCATAGCAACTATTTGTGATAAATTACCAAATTTAAAAGTAAAAATAGATGCGTGTTTTCTATCAAATCCCTATGCAACAGAATTGTTTATGGACTTTTTAGGAACGGAACTTTTAGATACGGGTAAATTACGAGATATTTTGGAATTTTATCCATCACAAAATCGAGTTGTAGCTGAAGTAATTTCAAGTGCCATAGGAGTGAATAAGGAAAATGTAATTGTTGGTAATGGGGCAATTGAACTTATTCAAGCAGTGTTACATCGTTTTGTAAAAGACAAGTTGATTGTAAATATTCCTACGTTTTCATCTTATTACGAATTTGTAAAAAATGATACTGATGTAATTTTTTTTAAATTAAACAAAGAAAATAATTTTGAATTAATTATTGATGAATACATTGAGTTTGTAAAGAGTCAATGTCCGAATACAGTAGTGATAATAAACCCGAACAATCCGAATGGTGCGTACTTATCTTATATTGATTTAAGAAATGTTGTTTCTCAACTGCAGGATGTTCCAAATATTATTATCGATGAGAGTTTCATACATTTTGCTTATGAGGATGCAATTTATTCCATGGTTTCTGCAACTGATTTGTGTAACGAGTTTGATAATGTAATTGTAATCAAAAGCATGTCAAAAGATTTTGGGATAGCAGGTATTAGGTGTGGCTACGCTGTAATGCACAAGGATAAGGTTAATGAACTCTTGAGTAATGGATATTTGTGGAATTCCTCTGGTCTATCAGAGTATTTTTTTAAGCTGTACAATAGGCAGGATTTTTATCTGAAATATGACGAAGTACGTAAGAGATACATACGAGAAAGTCAGTATTTTTTCACTAAATTGGGAAGAATCAAAGGTATTAAAGTTTTTCCGAGTCTTGCGAATTTTGCATTGATTGAACTAATTGATGGCTCACAATCAAGTGATTTTGTATTGAAATTATTGTGCAAATCTGGCGTTTACGTGCGTGATTGTGCTGATAAAATTGGTTTAGATGGAGAATTTGTCCGAATAGCAAGTCGGAGTTACGCAGAAAATGAGGTAATAATAAAATCAATAAAAAGTATATTGAAATGATTTATTTATATTTTGTTAAAATAAATTCAACAGAATAATCGACTATTAATTCTTATGTTTCATTTTTATGGTAGAAGTTGATTTCCTAATTCATAATTCAGAAATTATCGCCTTTGATTTCTGTAAAACCCTTGTAAATAAACAAACAGCTGACGATTTTTTAATCTATTGTATTCAAAATACACCACGAGAGAAAATATATTTAGTTTTAAGAAAGTTTGTAGGTGTATTTAGAAAATCTATCAACGAGAAAAAGTTTCTTTTGTTCTTTTTATTTGGCCTATCGTTGAAAAAAATTCAAACTAAGGGTGCCGAATATGCTAAGCAATTAAAAGATAATTTTTCTAACGATCAATTAGATAGTTTTATGAAATTGGCATGCAGTAGTAATAAGGAAATATATATAATTTCAGGTGGCTTTGATTATTACATTCGCCCTTACAGTGATTTCTACGATTACAAAATAAAGGTGTTGAGTAACGAAATGAGATTTTTGTTTGGTTTGTGTTTAGGTGTTATTTACGGTAAAGATTGTATGAGAGATGAAAAAGTTAAAAGACTTCACAAATTAAACGTTGATTTAAGTAATTTTATCTTTTTTAGTGATTGTATTTCTGATTTGCCATTATTGAAAATTTCAAAAAGTGCTATTGTTGTATCAGAAAATAATTCCCAAGCGTGGGTTAAGAATTTTAACTTCGTCGAAATTATTTTAAATCATTAAAATTGTTCTGAAATTTTTATTGTGATCTATAATTGAAGTGATATCTTGGTTTTTCCTAGGTGTTTTTATCAGTTAAAGTTTAATTATCATTGAATTAGTTAATTAGACAAAATCAAAGAGTCAATGACAAAATCAAAAAGACATTTAATTTACACTGTAATTTTTGGAGATTATGATGATTTAATTGAGAGAGATGATTACAAATTTCTGCTAAAGAAGTATGATTTAATTTGTTTTACAGATAACTTTGAGCTAAAATCGAAATATTTTAAAACTATAATATGCTCATTAATTGATAATGATGCGGTAATTACTAACAGATATTATAAAATAAAACAATGTAACATTTTGCGTCAGTATGAAACCACTTTGTATATAGACGGTAATATTCAACTTGAAGTTGGAAATATTTTAGATTATTTGGACATTTTTACTAAGGAAGTTGATATTTTGACTTACAGGCACAATTATCGAAATTGTGTTTACCAGGAAGCTAATACAGTGGTTGACCTTGGTTTGGTTGAAAAAGACATCGCAAGCAAACAAATGTTAAAATATTTTAATGAGAATTATCCGGTTGATAACGGATTGGCAAATTGTAATTTAATTTATCGTAAACAGGGAAATGTAATCAATAAATTTAACGATTTTTGGTTTGAAGAGTTTTTGAATGGAGCTAAACGTGATCAATTATCCTTTAACTATGTTGTTTGGAAATTTGGGGTGAATGTGGTTCACCGATATTTACCTGGTAATTATGATTGTAATTTCTTTTCGAGAAAATTTGAACATAAAAAAACTGCTTTACTAAAAACAGAATTAAACAATGAAAAATTTCATGATTGTTTAGAATCACTCAGAGTTAGTGATGTTGTTAATTTATTATTTGAAAACAAACTGAAGTATAATTATATTGAATTTTCAGATTCATCGTTGAATAGTGACACTATGAAACGCATAGTTGCTGATAAAAAAATTGTTTTGAGGACATATTTGAGTGATTACTTGAAGGAAATAATTAGTGAAAATAAATTAGTTGTTTTTAGTTTAGTTAATTATACAAATGTTAAAGATTCTTTACGGGTATTTTATACCATAAAACGACTACTAATGGATGATTCTGTTATTTTGTGGAAAGTTGATAAAAGATCCAATGCCAATCGTGCAGATGCACTTATAAAATGGATATTTTTTAAATTATCGATGACTAAATTTAAGCTAGTAATTAAGAACAAAAAAGAAAAGATATATATAATTTTTAATTTAAAAAATTATATTAACAATAATTTAAAAAATTTGTTAATTAAGAATAAGGCTTATTACATCTTTAACCGCAGAATAGATTTTTTTAATTTCGCAAAAATAATATTGGTTAAATGAATTTAAAAATAGGTGTATTGGTTATCTGTTATAATCAGGCTGAATATATAAGCGAAACGATAAAATCGGTTCTGATGCAAGATTTTAAGGGCATTATTGAGATGCTAATTTTTGATGACGCCTCAGTAGACAATACCCAAGAAATTGTTTCAACACTAGCCGAATCAAATAAATCCGAAAATATTAAGATTATTTACAAGCGTAATAAAGAAAATCTGGGATATCGAAAAAACATTATTCAGGCTTTTAAAAACTCTTGTAATTACCAATACGTTGCTTTTTGTGAAGGAGATGATTACTGGACCAATAGTAACAAATTAACTAAGCAGGTTGAACTATTAGAAAAAGATACTGAAATCGGACTTGTATACACAGATGTGTCATGGCTTATTGAAAATGAAAATCTTTTGAATGAAAATGTTTTAGATCGTAATCTCTTTAGGCATGAAATTTCTTTTGAAGATCATTTGATTAATGCAAATTATTATGCACCATTAAGTTGGTTATTTCGCCCACATTTACTTGAAGATATAAATTGGGATTGGATAACCACAGACGGTACATATAACATCATGTTGCATATTTTAAGAAAATCAAAAATACATTTTTTGAATATTAATACAGCTACACATAGAGTGTTAATTAACAGTATCTCGCATAATTCTAATTTAAATAAGAGTTACCTTTGGAGGAGAGGAGTTTTTGATGTCCAAAAGTTATATGCTGAAAATTCTAGAATTTCAAAGTATGTCAGTGAGTTGATGTATGTAAAAAATTATACTTATTTGTTATCTAATTATGCGTTTTATTTACAAGATAATGAATTTATAAAGGAAGCAAAAGGATATCTAGAAAATACTAATTATACATATTTGTTCAGGGCGTTATATTTTGAATATAAGAGGAAACAGGAGCGAAAGAGGAAAATTTTTGTATTTTACAAAGTACTCGAAAATATTGTAGCTAAAATAAAATATATTCGAAAATAATTTGGTCAACATTAGTATAATAATACCTAATTTTAATCATTCTAATTTTTTATGTCAAAGAATTGAGTCGGTTTTAAATCAAACTTACAAGAATTTTGAAGTAATTATTTTGGATGATTGTTCAATAGATAATAGCAGAGAGATAATTGAAAAATTTAGTAAGCACAAGTGTATAAGTCAAGTTATTTACAATGAAAAAAATAGTGGCAGTCCATTTATGCAGTGGAGAAAAGGATTCGAATTGGCTAAATATGAATGGATTTGGATTGCTGAAAGCGATGATCTTTGTGCATCGAATTTTTTAGAAGTTTTAACTTCTCAAATCAGGGATAATATAAGTTTGGTAACTTGTAGAACGGAGCAAATTGACGAAAACGACAATTTAATTAATCCGGGTTACTTTTTATCTGACGAAATTCAACCAGGGCGCTGGCATTTTGATTTTGAAAATGATGGAATATGTGAGATAAATTTAGCGTTAAAATATCGTTGCTCAATACCGAACGCTAGCGCTGTTATTTTTCATAAGTCATTAACAAAACACGTTGAAAGCTCTTTGGGATTTAAGGCTGCGGGTGATTGGTTATTTTGGATAAATTGTTTTAGAAATATAAAGTTTAAATATGTAGCTCAACCACTAGCCTTTCACCGTTTTCATAATCACACTACGCGGAGTCAAAAAAGTGTGGAACAGGAGAAAAACAGAATGTATGAGTTTTTATCTAGTATTAATTTAGCATATAAAATAATTTCAGATGCAAAGCAAATTAATTATGTCGATTTGAAACAATATGAATGGATTTATACTGATTTATATAAACGAGATATAAAGCTTAAGGAAGTGTTAGATTTTAAAAATATTCCAATAAAATTTGCTTTTGGATATTGGAAATTCATTAATAGGAAAACTAAAAAGTATAAAAAAATCCCGCAAAAAATAAAACTGAAATTATTGAATGTGATTTTATTAAAATTTATAAGAAATTGACTTGCACATTTATAACATTTAAAATTTCATTTTTATTATTTTACAAATTAATTATTTAATGTATAAGGTTGGTTTATTTTTAAGTAATAAAAATATTTCTACAGTAAATCTTAATCAGCCAGAATTAGGCAATCCGGGAATTGGTGGTACAGAATATCTATTGTTGAGTTTAGCATGGTTTTTAAATTTAAATAGTCAATGGAAAGTAAGTCTATTTGCTACATATACGGAAAATCTTCCGCAGGAGTTAGATTTAATTTTAGTATCTGACTTTCAGGATGCAACAATATCAGCTAGTAATTTAAAATTGGACATATTTATTATTCCATATTTTCATGAAAATTTATTAGAAATTATCAAAAATTCGAACTTGAAGGTTTTGTTATGGTATCATTTGCCAATCAAGAAAAAGAGTCTAATGGACGCTATAAGTGGTAGTAAAGAAATTGTAAGATTAATTGTAGTTTCAAGCGAAGTGGCAAATTACTTTAGAGATCATCGATTATTTAATAAAACTACTGTTATAAATAATTTCCTAGTAAAGCCTAATGTAAAGGATATAATTAATAGTTATTCGAGCAAAAATTATTGCTGTTTTGTTGGTCGTATGGATGATTCCAACGGGTTAGATATTTTAGCACTTTCATGGGAGAAGGTACTGCTGAAAAATCCTCAAATTTGCTTAATTGTTATTGGTGGAACTAATTTATATAATGAACATTACAAGCTTGGACATTATGGATTTGGAAGTATTGAATACGAAGAGAAAATAGTACAACTTTTTTTGAATTCAGGTTGTATTTTGGGTAAAAATTTATTTTTTACGGGTAAGTTAGGACTAGAGCGATATGTTATTATGCGTAATGCTCTTATTGGAATTACTAATCCTTCTGGCAAAGAGTCATTTTCACTAACAGCATTGGAGTTTTCAACTTTAGGGGTTCCTGTAATTGCAGGTAGAGATTGGGGTTTTTTCGATACCATAGTTAACAAAGAAACAGGTTACTTGATAAGAAATCATATACAATTATCAAACAGAATAAATTTTTTATTGGATAATCAAACATTGAGAGATAATTTCAAACATAATGGATTAGCATATTCGGAGAAATTTATTCCGTTGAAGATTGTAAATGACTGGATTATTGAATTAAATTATATTTTTCTTGACAGTAGACATAGAATTTTTCCTTTAAAAAAGAATTTTTTACATCGTAAAAACTGGCTTAAAGAATTGTTTAGAATTTTGAATTTTCAAACTGTAATTAAGTTTCCGCTTGTTCTAGACAAATCTTATTTTAATTTAACCAAGGAGTTTGTCAAAATTAATATAAATAGATGAATTTATTGTTGATAGCATGGCGCCGCCCAAATCATCTATAGTAAGTTATAGAAGCTTTAATAATAGTCGTACTAACAAATATATTTTTTGCTGTTGATGGCCCTAGATTTGAAAATGATTACTCATTAGATTTTAATAAATTAATACTATTCAAGCAAAATAAATCAAATAAAAATCAGTATAATTTTAATTTGAATAAAAATTCTCAATTATTACTATTAATTACAATAATTTAATTGGACTTCAGCCAACCGTAGAAAGTGTAATTAATAAAACATGGAATCAATTTGAATATATAAGTATAGATGTTGGTTCGACTGATGGTTCAGTTGAATATATTCAGCAGATGCAAGATTATATCGATTTTTAGTTAAGTGAACGAGATAACGATATTTATTGTGCTTTGAATAAAGGAATTAAGCGTGCAAATGGAGAATGTTTTCTATTTCTTAACAGTGGAGATTATTTATTTGATAATGAAATATTAAGTAAAGTATTTAGTATAGGTTTTATTGAGTATTTGGTTACATGTAATATTGAACTAGTTTATAAGGAAAATAGAGAAAATCACAATTTTCCCGAAAAAAATCAAGTTGATTTTTTATAAACGAAACAATTGGCCATCCTTCAACATTTATTAAAGGAGACCTATTTTATAGATTTGGATTATATGACGAGGAATTGAAAATTGTTTCTGATTGAAAATTTTTCTTAAAGGTATTTATCGATTACAGGACGACTTACAGAAAGTTAAATTTGATTTTAGCTTCTTATATTTGGATGGAATTAGTTATTTAAACAAGAGTCTTTGTAAATCTGAGAGACTTGCAGTTCTAAAGATAGAATTCCCTTATTTTACTGGAACTGTATGCTCTACAAAAACAATATAATAAAATAGCAAAATCAAAACGATTTAAGTTTCTAGTGAAGATTAGATTTTTAAAAAATATATTTATCGATTATAATTCGCACTTAATTATAAGTAGCGTTAATAGACTACTAAAAAATTTCTAGTATAAAACATATTATAATTTTGAGTGTATTATTCATATAAAATTATTTTATTAATGTTTCATAAAATTGAAGTATTAATTTGTTGGTTGAATAGAAAATTAAATAATAACATCTAATACCTGAAATAAAATCACTTTCATTAGAGGAATAAAAAAATTTTGGTTTTCCAGTAGTTGATGGCAATATTTTAGTCGTATTTTGATTTTAAAATTGTTGAAAAGAAATTTTTTTGTCAAAGCCTATGATTATTTAAAACCTAAAGTATTTCTGCTCTTAAAAAATATAAAAAACAAATAAAAAATGAGTGAGGCTAAAATTTTAAATGAACATAAAATCATTAAATTTTCCATTGTATTAGATTAACATACTCTAAAGTTTGTTATTGAATTAGGTAAATAGAATTTTAAGAGATGAATGTTTTGTTAATAGCTTGGAGACGACCTGAACATTTAAAAAGGGTTATTGATGCAGTTAGAAAAGTAACGCCTAATAAAATTTTCGTTGCTATTGACGGTCCACGTTTAGGAAATGAATATGTTGAAGAGCGGGCTCTTATTGAAAGGGTTAAGTCAATGATAAAAACAGAAATTGATTGGGATTGTGATTTAAATCTGAATTATCAAGTAGAGAACTTAGGTTGTAGACTTGGTGTTTCAACAGCAATTACATGGTTTTTTCAACACGTAGAAGAAGGAATAATCTTGGAAGATGATTGTGTACCAAGCGAAGATTTTTTTAGTTTTATATCAGAAATGCTGATTAAATATCGTGATGATGATAGAATAATGCATATAACAGGTAACAACTTTAATAGAGGTCGAAATTTCAATAAGGACTCGTACTATTTTTCAATATACAATCACATGTGGGGTTGGGCCACATGGAAAAGAGCTTGGACTAAATATTATTTTAGCGAAACCTATTGGTTAGAATTAAAAAATTCCAATTTTTTAAAGAGTTATTTGAACTCAACGTTGGAAGTGAATTTTTGGACAAAATATTTTGATGAGATATTTATTCATAAAACTTTGGATACTTGGGATTATGTTTGGAGATTGAATATTTGGTCAAATAATGGATTAACAATAACACCAAATGTAAATTTAGTAACTAATATTGGTTTTGATGAATTGGCTACTCATAGTAAAAAAGGTAAATCATCACCTATAGAAAAGATTAGTTTTCCTTTATTACATCCACTGAAAGTTATTAAAAATAAGCGAACTGATAACTGGACATTCAAAAAACAAATAGCTGAGGCATATGTTATCAAACATTCTCTTAAAAATAGAATTTTACGTAAAATAAATTTTTCCCTTCGATGGAGATAAATATTGCAGTAAGCTTTGACAAACATTATCAGAAATATGCTACTGTATGTTTAAATTCAATTTTATTAAATTCAACAAGTACTAATAAAATAAAAATATTTATAATTACCGATTTAAAGGAAAAGCAATTTATTTGGCAATTAAAAAAAGTTTTAAAACATTTTAATTACTCTATAAATGACTTAGGATCTGATTTTGATAAACTACCAACAGGTTTTCATTTTACAAAAGCAATGTATGGCTTATTAGCTATACCACGAATTCTTGCTGCAAAAGGCATTAAAAAGGCTTTATATCTCGATTTGGACATGTTAATTCTAAATGATCTACAGGAGTTATTTTCTCAGGACATCGGAGAATATTATTGTGCCGGTGCTCATGATATTCACTCACAAAATCCTGATTTGAATAATCGATTAGGATTACAACAAGGTTTTGTTATAAATAGCGGTGTTCTATTAATGAATATATTTCAAATGAATAAAGTAGATTGGGTTAAAGAATCAGAAAATCTTAATAGAGAGGGTAAAATTAGTTGGGGAGACCAAGATATTGTTAATATTTTAATGGACGGGAAAATCAAATTATTAGATCAAAAATGGAATGTCCAATCTGGAAACGTTCAAAATTCATATAACGAAGACATAAACATAATTCATTTCACGGAATCAAATAATTCTAAACCCTGGAAATTAAACTCCTCGCACAGGTATTTAAATGTTTATAACACCTACATCAGAAAAAGCGGATTTTTATGGGATTACCTATGGTTAGAATCATTTAGACGACTAAGGAAAATAAAAATTTTTAGGTGAGTAATTTTTTATTTATAACATATGAATACCCAAGATACACTCCCTTTGGTGGTATAGCATTTTACTATTCGAAGGTTGCTAAGATATTGGAGAAAGAGAAATTGGATATAACAATAGTCTCGGCTCAAATAGTGGGAAATGACATGGTATCTGTTAGTTCATTTTCCAATGGCAACTTAAAAGAGATTTTTATACCATGCAGAGATAGCATAGAATTTCAGCGCTTTGCATTTGATTGGTTAATTCAGAATAATACACGGTACGATTTTGTAGAAATACCCGAATATGGGGCATTTTTTCATGACTATTTAGTGACAGGTAAGTTGAAAAAAATCGCAGAAAAAATCGTCGTTAGAGTACATGGTACAACATTGTTGTCAGCTGTTTATAATAGACCAAATAATTTAACCAATACGACTATTTCTATTTATAATAGATTTTTTTTAAATAAAATTGGGTTACATCTGTTAAAATATGTTAAATCAAAAAAATATAAAATCGCAAAAGCAAATTTTAGAGAATTTGAATTAATAAAAAATGCCGACTTAGTCACTGCACCCTCAAATAAAATGGGAGACTTTATAAATAAGTATTGGTTAAGGAAAAAGGAAACAAAAGTTTTTCCTAATCCAAGTCAGTTCTCAGTGGGTATTTATGAGAAGAGAAATTTTAATATCAACATATTAAAAGTTAGTTATATAAATCGATTGCAATATTGGAAAGGGTTTGATCTATTTCATATTCTTTCAAAGAAATTCTCCGTGGGAGGAAACATACAATTTACAGCATTTGGTAGCTACAGTCAATTGAATATCGGATTTACAGAAGATCAAATTTCCGAGACAATTAAACTTAAGGGTTTTACCGATTCCATTCAATTGATTGACGTTTATAGACAAAGTCAAATAGTAATAGTACCAAGTCGATTTGAGAGTTTTTCCAATGTGGCATTGGAAGCAATGGGTTTTGGTTGTATTGTAATAGTTTCTGATAACATCGGTATGGCGGAACACATATCACATGGAGTGAATGGATTTAAATTTCAATCTGGTAAATGTCATTCGCTTGAATCGGTTTTTAGTGAAATCATAAGTATGGAAAGTATTGAACTAGAAAGAGTTAGTTTTAATGCATATCAAACGGCTTTGAAATTATCTGAAAACAATGAACTTTTAGAATTTTATCGTTCAGTGTAGCTAACACCATGTGCGGTATTGTAGGACTTTTTAAAACAAATGTATCCTTAAAAATGATACAACCCATGGTTCAAACTTTGAACCATAGAGGTCCTGATGCTCGAGATTATTGGATTGATAACGATCAAGAGATAGCATTTGGACATGCACGATTATCAATTGTTGACTTAGAAGGTGGTCGTCAACCCATGACAGATGTCTATGGCAGATTTACGATTGTATTTAATGGTGAGATATACGGGTTTAGAGATTTAAAACTTTTGTATAATAAGTATCCATATCAAAATAGCAGCGATACCGAGTTGATTTTTGCTATGCTTTATGAACATGGGTATGATTTTGTCAAGTACTTATCAGGAATGTTTGCCTTTGTGATTTTTGACAGAGAAAAAAAAGAACTTTTTGGTGCACGAGATCGATTTGGGGAGAAACCATTTTACTATACCAAACAGTTTGGTGGTTTGGCATTTGCGAGTGAGATTAAGGCATTAAAAAAGATATCCCCGGTAGAATTAAATTTTGATTTAAGAAGTTTGTCCTCATATTTGGAGCGACTCTATGTACCAGCGAATAGGTGTATTTATCAAGAAATTGAAAAGCTAGATCCTGCAAGTTGTTTTATATTTAAAAATGGCAATTTGGAGATCAATCGCTATTGGGAACTGCCAACATCTAAGGCGAAAATAGACTTCGATGAGGCCGTTGACCAGTTAAATGTTAAACTAATTGAATCAGTAAAGAATCAGTTGGTCGCGGATGTACCCATTGGTTCGTTTTTAAGTGGTGGTATAGATTCTTCTTTGATAACAGCGATTGCGGCTAAAATTAGTAATGATAAAATTTCAACCTATAGTTTTGGTTTCACTCAAACGCATGGTCGAAATGAACTCGAAGAAGCTCGTAACCATGCACAGGTAATTGGAACAAAACATACAGAATTTGACGAGCGTGATTTTAAAGTATTTGATATTTTCAATTCGATACAGCGGTATTTCGATGAACCCTTTGGCGATTCGTCCGCTATTCCAATGTATATTATTTCCAATCATGCCTCGAAATACGAGAAAGTGATTTTAACTGGTGATGGTGGCGATGAATTATTGGGGGGATATAGTCAATGGTATGATAGAGTATTGAATCCTTTACCTAATTCTGAAATTAGCAAATCTGGTTTTGGTTGGATTAAGGCAAAGCAAAAGTTTAAATCGCTTTTTTCGGAAATAAATGGGGATTGGAAAAAAATGGGTAAGACATCTGAAGCTGATAATAAGTTTTTATATCGTCATGAATTGAATAATATCTTTTACTATTTTGAAAAAATATTGTCGTTAGGTCTGCCATTACCCTATGGATATCGATATGATTTCATTCCGAATAGAAATTTAAATGATGTTTTTTTAACGGACATTCAGAACTATATGGTTGGTGATATTTTGGTCAAAACGGATACTACTTCTATGGCGAATAGTTTAGAGTTGAGGGCTCCCTTCTTAGATAGGAACCTGGCAGAATTTGCTATCAATTTACCCGAAAACTATAAATATCAGGGCGATGAAAATAAATTCATTTTACGAGAACTTGTCAAAAAACACTATCCATATTTAGAGCGACAGCAGGGCAAATTAGGATTTGGAGCTCCTGTGGAAGATTGGTTGAAGTTAAAAGATTTTGATGAGTATCGGAATTATGTCAAGAATGATAGAAATGCAGCGGTATATCGTTACATCGATTTTACAAAGATGGGTAAACGATTGGCGTTAGATAACTATCGTACTTGGGCAATTATTAATTTAAATGCGTGGTTAGAGTGTCAGAGTTAAAGCAAGATTACTTTGAAAAGGTCAGTATAATTATGACAGTTTACAATGGCGGGCGCTTTCTGCGTGATGCCATTGAAAGTTGCCTTAATCAAACTTATACCAATTTAGAATTGATAATCATAGATGATGGAAGTTTCGATAATAGTTTAGAAATAATCAAATCATTTGAAGATAAAAGAATAAAGTTACTCATTAATGAATCAAATAAGGGGCAGAGTTACTCTAGAAATATTGGTATTAAAGAATCATCAGGGGAGTATATTGCAATTATGGATGCAGATGATATGATGTACCCAAATAGGATAGAAAAGCAATTAAATTATTTGAAAATAGAAGGTGGAGATATTTGTTTCTCGTGGGCGGATTTAATCGATGTTGATGGTAAAATAATTGGAGACAAAAAAACAACATTAAATATTAATTATTTAAGAGCGAAATTATTGTTTGAATGCCCATTAATACATCCAACTGCTTTTTGGAGAAAAGATTCCTTAATTCAAAATGATCTTTGGTATGATAGATATTACACGTATGCGCAAGATTATGAATTATGGAGTAGGGCTATGCATTTCCTTAAATTTGTAGTTGTTGGAGAATCTTTGTTAAAATTTAGATTTAGAAATGAAGGAAGTATCTCATTTAATAAGGTAGAAGAACAAGAGATGTTCCGAAAATTAATTTCTGATAGGGAAATTAAACTATTGTGTGGGGAAAATGTAAATTATTTAAGTTCTTTGCAAGGACTTAGAAAAATCTATTATGGAATAAGAAAAGTACAGAAAGTTGATGAAGAAGTAAAGCAATATTTTAGAGATTTAACAAATTGGCATTTTCAAAAGTATCCATATAGATTCAAAAAATTTATACAAAAAATAATTATACGTTGAAAATAATTATTCTAGGAAGTAAAGGTTTTATTGGTTACAACTTATTTGAGTTTTTTCAAGATTTAGGGCATGAGGTTTTAACTGTAGATAGGTTGGAATTCGTAATCGATAGGAAAGTTGTACTTGCGTTTGAAAATTCTGACGTGATAATAAATTGTATTGGTTCAGCTAATGTAGG
>CAYUNO010000010.1:0-21682 GCA_964446075.1 uncultured Flavobacteriaceae bacterium
ATATTAGCTACCCAACGCCCGTCAGTAAATGTAATTACGGGTATGATCAAAGCCAATTTCCCTGCTAGAATTGCTTTTAGGGTGACTTCGAAAATAGACAGTCGTACTATTCTTGATGCAAATGGAGCCGACCAATTAATAGGGAAAGGCGATATGTTGTACAGTGGGGGAAATGAAATGATCCGGTTACAATGTCCGTTTGTTGACACGCCAGAAGTGGAAAGAATTGTTGATTTTATTGGTGAACAACGGGCCTTCCCATTGGCCTACCAGCTGCCAGAAGTGAAAGAGGAAGGTGGAGTTTTAGGAGGTGAGGCATTTGATCCAAATGAACGGGACGACATGTTTGAAGATGCGGCACGAATTGTGGTATTAAACCAGGTAGGTAGTACATCGATGATACAGCGAAAATTAAAGATTGGGTATAACCGAGCAGGACGATTGATGGATCAATTGGAGGATGCAGGAATTGTTGGACCCAATAATGGTTCGAAAGCTCGACAAGTTTTATTACCAGATGAATACTCTTTAGAACAATTTTTACGAAATTTGAATGATTAAATTATCCATGCAGAAATTACGATTTATTTTAATGCTTGTGCTGTCAGGAATAGTTTCTGCAGTAAGTGGTCAAAACGACCCCAAAGCGGATGCCATTTTAAAGAAAGTTGCCAAGGTTTATCAATCTTACAGTACCATTAATGCAAATTTCGCTATAACTACCACACCGGTAACAGGGAAGCCTACAGTTGAGACCGGGACCATCTGGTTAAAGGGAAAGAAGTTTAAATTGAATTACGCAAATCAGGAGATTTTTTGTGATGGTTTATTTACCTGGACTTATAACAAAGACGATTTGGAGGTAATTAAAGAGAATTTTAAACTTCGCGACAATGCCATTACTCCCAACGAGATATTTACGATTTATAATAGAGACTTCAAAAGCAAGTTTGAGGGTCCAACCGTTAGAAACGGTAAAAGCTACGATGTAATAATGCTTAGTCCTAAGAAAAAAGTAAATTTTGCTTATGTAAAACTTGAGGTAGACAAAGCAAGTAATAAAATTCAGCGCGTAGTGCAGCATTTTAA
This sequence comes from uncultured Flavobacteriaceae bacterium, assembly GCA_964446075.1. Lineage (GTDB taxonomy): Bacteria > Bacteroidota > Bacteroidia > NS11-12g > UBA955 > JAGKXC01. The sequence goes on from CAYUNO010000010.1 coordinate 1,090, forward strand.
AAATGGGACCGAAGTTGCGATAGAAATTAAATCATTGACTCCGAATACTGTCTTGGCTGATAATTTCTTTACATGGAACCAAACTGCACATGCCGATGCTATTTTGGTTGATTTAACCAAGAAGAAGTAGGTTTATCCCCTTCTGCTGTGAACGAGAAACAAAGATGTTCAATTGCAGGTTAGTCGTACTATTGCTGAAAATATAATAACATAAAAAAAAGGGGCTTTGTAATAAGCCCCTTTTTTATTATGATTCTAACTCTGAATTTTTTAAAATCGGTGTTAAATAATTTATTGAACGTGATTCTTGTTTTTTAGGTGATTATTTACCACCTACCACTTCAAACATTTTCTTTCCAATTTCTGCTGGGCTTTCTACAACGTGAATTCCGCATTCGCGCATGATTGCCATCTTCGCTTCGGCAGTGTCGTCTTTGCCACCAACAATCGCTCCTGCGTGACCCATACGTCTTCCTGGAGGGGCTGTTTGACCAGCAATAAATCCAACAACGGGTTTTGTTCCATGCTCTTTAATCCAACGAGCCGCTTCTGCTTCCATACCACCACCGATTTCACCAATCATCACAATGCCTTTGGTTTCAGGGTCATTCATAAAGAACTCAACTGCTTCCTTCGTGGTAGTACCAATAATTGGGTCTCCACCAATTCCGATTGCTGTGCTCTGCCCTAATCCCAATTTGGTTAATTGATCAACGGCTTCGTAGGTTAATGTTCCGGATTTGGAAACTACACCAATACTACCTTTTTTGAAGATAAATCCGGGCATGATTCCGATTTTAGCCTCACCAGGAGTAATAATACCTGGGCAGTTAGGACCGATTAAGGTGCAATCATGGCCTTTGATATACTCACGAACGGTAACCATGTCTTTGGTTGGAATACCTTCGGTGATACAAACGATAACTTTAATACCTGCTTCAGCAGCCTCCATAATAGCATCCGCCGCAAATGCGGGTGGAACAAAGATGATAGAGACATTTGCACCAGCTTCATTAACCGCATCTTTAACGGTATTGAAAACGGGTCTGTCTAAATGCAAACTACCGCCTTTACCGGGTGTCACACCACCAACAACGTTGGTTCCATATTCAATCATTTGTTGGGCGTGAAATGTACCTTCGTTTCCAGTGAAACCTTGTACAATTACTCGGGAGTCTTTGTTTACCAGAATACTCATAAAAATTGTTGCGCGAAAATAACCTACATTGACCCAAAACCCAAAGGTTTTGCGAAAAATGCAATGAAAGATAATTTACTAGTGATTTATTCGTAACTGGATTTACTTAATTGCCAGATCCTCAAAACCAATTATTTGTTAATAGCTGACTGTAACTCTTCGCTCAAGGGAGTAACGGTGGATGGATAATACCCAATCAAATGGCCGTTCTCGTTCAACAAAAACTTATTAAAGTTCCAACTCACGGTGGCATCTAAGCTTCCATTTTTTGATTTCTGAGTTAGCCATTGGTACAAAGGATGTTGGTTGCTTCCTTTTACATCCAACTTTTCGGTTAGAGGGAATGTAACGCCATAATTTACTTGGCAGAAAGATTCAATTTCTTCTTCCGTTCCTGGTTCTTGACTGCCAAATTGGTTACACGGAGTCCCAATGATCACCAACTTATCTTTGTATTTGTCTTGTAATTGCTGAAGTTCTTTGTACTGTGGGGTAAATCCACATTTTGATGCAGTATTTACAATCAAAACTTTTTTACCCTTGAAAGTAGATAGGTCCAAGGTGGTTTTCTCGTCTAGTTTTTTAATGGAAATGGCATAAAATCCAGACGGTTGGGATTGCAGGCTAGCAACAGGTTCTACCGTTTTTGATTTTCCAAAGAAGCAAGAAGTTAAGGTAGTGGTTATGGCAGATAGTATTGACATGGTTAGTATTCGATTCATATACATAAAACAAAGATAATTTAGAAGGGTTTGTTTATTTTCGTGGATATGAAACAAATGTGGGCAAGATTGCATCAATCTATTGGTAAATATGGAATACTGGTTTTAGTTTCTATCGTAACATCCGTTGTGTTTTTAAGTTGTGATGAAGAATTACCGCCAATTGTAATGATTGAAACCGAAAAACCGCTTTTGGATACTGCATATCAAGGTTCGATACCATCGGCTCAAACCAAAAACGTATTATTAATGGATATTACTGGAGTTCGTTGTAATAATTGTCCGAAAGCCGCCAAACTTGCTCATCAAATTTCCGATGAAAATCCAGGCAGAGTAGCCATTTTAGCATTATACCCATCAACTCCTTTGTTATTAACCTTGCCGTGGCCGGGTTACGACACATTAGTGACCCCAGAAGCACAACAGATAGCTTCGTCTTTAGGGAGTATAGGACAGTTGCCTTTGGGGAGTATCGATCAAATATTGGTTGGTGGTACTCGTTTAATTGATCGGTCATTGTGGTCAAGCACAGTAACCGATAGATTGAAAAAAACTACGCCGTTTAATATCCAAGTTAAAAGCATATGGGACGAAACCAATAGACGTTCTCGAGTTGAATTTAAGGTGATTGCCAATCAAACCATTCCTGCAGCTTCAAGAGTTATGGTAGGATTGTTGGAGGATGGAATAATTAGCAAGCAGTCCGATGCCGAAGATACCGTAGGGGTAAAAGGAGTTGTTGAAGATTATCAACACAATCATGCATTGAGAACGGTGATTGGGTCAACTACTGGTTTTCCATTAAGCAGCAACTTACCTGCTGGTTGGGTTATCGAAAAACATTTTTACTTTAAACCAGCTGTAGCTTGGAAACCTGAGAACATGTCGGTTATCGTTTGGGTTTATGACGAAACCAACAAGGAAGTATACCAGGTTCAAACAATTAAATTGAAGTAGGAGTTGTGTCTTGGGAACGCTTCGTAAGAGGGTTTAAGCAATATTTGCAGATAGAGCGTTCTTTATCAGGTAATAGCATAGATGCATACCTAACCGATGTTGGGAAATTTCAGCAATGGTGTGAAGTAAACGGATTTCGATCCCCGGAATTGGTATCTAGGAAAGATATTGAGAGTTTCCCACATTGGATTTCGGATATGGGTTTTGTTCCCACATCGCAAGCCAGAATTATTTCGGGTGTACGGGCATTTTATCGGTATTTGGTGATGGACGATGTTTTAACTGAATCGCCTGCCGATTTTTTGGAACCGCCAAAAACGGGTAGGAAGTTACCGGTAGCGCTGAGTACGGAGGAAATTGATGCCATGATTGCTCAAATTGATAGAAGTAAACCGGAAGGTGAGCGCAACGTGGCTATTTTAGAAACGTTATATAGTTGTGGTTTACGAGTGAGTGAATTGGTGGGATTGCGTCTAACCCAAGTTCATTCCGATGAGGGATTTGTTCAGGTAGTTGGTAAGGGGAATAAAGAGCGCTTGGTACCCATTGGGAAAAGAGCACTGAAACACATGAAGCTGTATGTGAACGAAATCCGAGTTCACTTAACCATAAAACCCGCAGATAGGGATATTGTATTTTTAAGTTCTCGTGGAGGGAAAATGAGCCGTCAATTGGTTTTTCTATTTATTAAAGATTTAGCACTTAAAGCGGGAATTCAGAAGAACATAAGTCCACACGTTTTTAGGCATTCTTTTGCAACCCACTTGGTTGAAGCTGGGGCTGATTTGCGCGCAGTTCAGGAAATGTTGGGCCATGAGTCAATCACAACTACCGAAATCTACACCCATTTGGATAGAAAATTCTTGGCAAATACGTTATTGCAATTCCATCCGCGCTCCAGTTGAATATTGAATTCAGCGTCTAATTTGGTGCTTGTAATCCAAAAATGTTGAAGTGGTTTCAGAACTTGCAAAACACAGCCTACCAAACAGCACTTAGGAAAGAGCGGAGCTAAATTCTGTTAAACCAAGAATCCCATGTCTTTTTACCTCGAATAAAATAACCAAAAACGATAGATTCATTTACCGTACCAGTAAGTTCGTTTAAGCATTTGGGGTTTGCCGATTGAATGAATTGGGATTTTATTTTCTCAAATTCTCTATGGGCTTTTATTATCTGGGGTATTAAATTGAATTGAAATTTAAGTGCAAAAAATACAGCCGCTAATCCGTCCAGTAATTTTCTTTTTAAAATTAGGGATTCCCGTACGTCTGGATGTAGGTTTTTATGCATCAGAAGTAAGTTGTTGCGGAAATTCAAAAAGGTTTTTCTTGGACTTTGGTTGGCTAAGGTTGCGCCTCCAATGTGGTAAGCGATACTATTTGGCACTGAGAATATGGAATATCCCAATAATTGTAATCGCCAACATAAATCTATTTCTTCCATGTGGGCAAAGAAAGCTTCATCCAATCCATTAGCTTTTTGCCAAGCTTCGCGTTTGATAAAAAATGCAGCCCCAGATGCCCAGAATATGGGTATTTCTTCTTGGTATTGTTGGTTGTTGTTTTCAACATTTCCAAATATTCGTCCTCTGCTAAATGGATAGGAATAGGCGTCGATAAAACCACCTGCCGCGCCTGCGTATTCAAATTTATTGCGATTATAATAATCTAAAATATGAGGTTGGGCTGCTCCAAATTTTGGGTATTTTTTGGCGCATTCCAACAACGGATCTAGCCAATTTTTAGACAATATGGCGTCGCTGTTAAGCAATAAAAAGTAATCGTCCGTTAATTGTTGTAGTGATTCATTATACCCACCGGCATAGCCATTGTTTTTAACCAGTTTTATTAGCGAAATTTCCGGATATTCAGCGGATACCCAATCCGCACTTCCATCGGTAGATGCATTATCAACTAAGGTGATTGTTACATTAGGTAACTGGCAAACTCCTATTACCTGTGGTAAACATTCTTTCAATACATTAATTGTATTGAAATTTAGAATTACAACATTAACCGAGGGGTTGTTTTTCATTTTTTGAACCGCCAAAGTTATGAAAAACAAATTGAGGTTCGGGTGGCGTAAGCAAAAGAATACAACACTTTTTTCTTGGATTACCAAGGGTTTGTTTAAAACTCTGTAACTGACTCGAAGGGATAATATTTAATTCAACAAATCGCTCAATGGTTGTTGCATTGATTGAAAATGGATAGCCAAATTCAGTTCTGTCGATGATCATTTCACCAATCTTTGCTTGTTCTTGGTGTGCAACAAAAACCGGTATTTCCGTAAATCCACCATCAATCATGTCTACAGAAACCTCTGCAAGGAATTCCGAAATATCCTTTAATTGCTCATTTAGTGCTTTTAAATTTTCTGTGTTAGAAATTGACATCAATTAAAAGTTTGAAGATGAAAAAACTTATTTCGATTCAGTAATGATAATCCGTTGGGTAAATGGTTTTTGATTTCCTGTGTTGATTTGTAAAATATATATTCCTGATGGAATGGATCTCAACGGTATTCTACCATCTGTTGGTAGGGTATTCTGTATAATCGTCTTACCGTTGATGTCTAATATGCTGTAGAGCACCTTGTTATCGCTAGAGAAACTATTCAATTGATTTTGCCAATCAACCGGACCTTTTACTTGTAGAAAATCACTTGCAGGTTGAGGATAAACGGTTAATTGTGTTGCATTTGTTTTGAAACGTTTAGAGCTGTTTGTTTTTATTTCTTTAACCGAAAGGGCAAACATACCTCTTCCATGTGTGAATGCAAACAACTGTCCATCGGCTCTCATTTTTAATTCATGGATGGAAACGTTTGGGATTCGGTATTCTTTTTCCCATGTCTTACCGCTATCTATGCTGTAATACAAACCAAAATCGGTTCCGGCAAAAAACACTTGGTCAGGATTTCGAGGATCTACAGCCATCATATTTACGGGTAATCCAGGCGGCAAATCTCCACTTATATTGGACCAAACGGGTTTATTCGTAACAGAATCCAAACCCGTTACTCGCCAAACGCGGGGTTGATTACTGAAGTTAGACAGGGCAACATATACAATGTAAGGGTTATTTGGATGTACAGTTAAGCCTTTAATATTGTCATTGGTAACAGCGGTTGGTACAAAATTATTGTAGTTTACTTCTTTGCCTGATGCGGATGTTGCGGCTTTTTCGATTTTGTAAAATTGAGCAGAAGTGCCTCCAAAGTAGACCACAGGATTAAGATGATTACTTATCCCAATGGCTTTGATTCCTGCTCGAATTACGGTTGTGATTTTATCCCAACTATTGCCTGCATCCGTGCTTCTATACAATCCTCTATCGGTTCGATAAAATAACATGGATTGGTCTCCTGGAGCCATAGCGTACAAATTAATAAAGTCAACTCCATCGGATGTAAAACGGGCATCTGCAATATTCTGAGGCCAACTTGGAGCATTGGGGTTGAAATTATCCATTCTATGGGGTGTGGCGTTTTGATAACTCATGTATGCTACACTGCCATCTTCTAATCCAATATGACAATATGCCCCATCGCCGCCAAAAAACGATCTGCTTACAAAGGGTCTGGCAGCAACGTGGGTGCCATTATCTTGTGCACCAGCAATGGCTGTTAAGCCGGTTGGGGAGAAGGCACCTGCATAAAATTGGGTAACGCGGTATCCATTGTTTAAATTAGCAATATACGTATTGCTATTCCAACGATATTTGTATACACCGCCATCATTTCCAATTAAATATTCGTTAGTTGTTGTTGGCAGAAAGGCATAGGAGTGATGATCGGCATGACCTGTGGTTATTTCAACCCACGAATTTCCACCATTGGATGTGGTAGCGATATTAACCCCTCCACAAACCACACGATTTGAATCTACAGGCGATACACCCAACATCAAACAATAGGCTTGGTAGGAAGAACCTATATCGGTTGGGGCTACACGTTGTATCCACGTTTTACCGTAATCGCTGCTTTTATAAAATCTAACGGGAGTCCCATTGAAGTCGAAACCCTCAAATAATGCATATACTACATTTGGGAATTTCTCGCAAAACCCCATTTGAATTCTTCTGTAAGAACCATTTCCTGGCATGTTAGGGAATTTCATTACAGTATATGTTCCTGAATCTCCATTTTTATCAGAAGCATAAACCTGATTGCTCTGCATGCTAAACATTACTCTTCCATTGGGGAAACAAAGTATGTTGTTTACCTGTTTATTACCCCCAACAAATACTGGTTTCCATGTATTACCATGGTCCGAAGATCGAAACAAACCATTAGCATGGGTGCCCACAAAAATTGTATTGGAATCCGTTCTAGAGTGTTTAATATCCCAAATTGCATTAAACCCGGCTTTGTTAACTGTGCTGGTTAGTTGGCTAAATGATTTTCCACCATTTGAAGAGTAAAACACACCATTCCCATCTACATCCGCGCTGTTGGCTCTGGATTCGCCTGTTCCATAATAAACTTCATTGGGATTAAACGGATTATGGGTTATACAACTAGGCATTAATGAAACCTCATGCTCATTTACAGGTTTCCACGCTGTTCCACCATTTTCGCTCCTCCACATTCCTCCAGAAATGCCACCGGCTAAAATCACTTTTTCGTTTCTTGGATCAATCCATAAGGCTCTAGTTCTGCCGCCAACTGCTAGCGGGCCTAGTTCAATCACGGTATCAATTGGGTTAGTGCTATTTCTTAATGAGACATTTCTTTTCTTTTTATCCCATTCAAACCAACTCTGTCTAGCCCATAAAGGTATCTCTCCTTGTTGGTTTTTCTTTTCGTTAAACCACTGCTCAAAATACCCAGGATGTTGTAATTTCTCGCCCACATTTTTGGTGGCTTTGAAATCAACCATCTCTAATAAGAAGGAGAAAAATAATACAGGAAGGCTGATCGCTGCGAAGGTCTTGGCTGTTTTCAACATGGTATTTTACAAATATACTAAGAAGTAAATCGTTCACCCTTGCAAAAAATGCAAAACACATATTGTTTTTATGAATAATTGCCAAGTATCTTTGATACAATATGAAGTGGTTACAACGCATTTTAGCGGTATTTGGAATATTCGCATTACTTGTAGTCTTGTTAGCAGTATCTCCTTACAGTTACTTGATTAAAGGGATTCGTTTAACTTATTTAATTGGGGAGAAATCAGCCAATTACTTGGATTGGACGAATTTTGATACACGAGAAGTGCACAAAGATTCTAGCAATATTTGGAATTTAGCTTTGGCGGAGAATCGATTAACAATTCCGTTAACGCAATCCTTAGAATCTATGTTGAAAGAGACCAAGTCTGGAGCCTATTTGGTTTTTAGAAATGATACCTTGGTTTGTGAGCGTTATATGGGTGCTTTGGCTAGCAGCTCCGAAAAACCCGAAACACAACTTACCAATTCTTTTTCGATGGCGAAAACGATAACTTGTTTGCTCATGCAAAAAGCAATACAAGAAAAAATCATACCGTCTTGGGATGAACCGGTTCGCAGTTATTTAGATTGGGTAGGCGGTTTGGACAAGTCCGGAAATCCCAGTGTACAGACCAATCCAAGTTGGGAGAAATGGGCAGATCAACTGACTTTGAGGCATTTAGTTACAATGACAGCGGGATTGGAATGGGATGAGAGTTATGTTTCGCCATTTGGTATTACAGCGAAGATTTATTACGGTTCGGATGCGGAAAAAACGATGAAAACTGTGCCTGTAATTCGTGAGCCAGGAACCCATTATCAATATCAAAGTGGTGCAACACAGTTATTGGGATTGGTATTGGCAAAAGCCACGGGTAAAACAATCAGTGCATTAACAGAGGAATGGCTTTGGAAGCCATTGGGAATGGAATCGGACGCAAAATGGCAATTGGATCGAGCCGAAGGTAAAGAATTGAATTATTGCTGTTTTGATGCAACGGCCCGTGATTTTGGCCGATTGGGATTGATGGTTTTGCATCACGGAAAAGGTGTTATTGATTCTGCGTTTTTATCTCAAGCACAACAGCCCTTCAAGTCTCCAAATTACGGTCATTCGTTTTGGTTAGGGGAGGTGGATGGAATCAAATTTAGCTATTATCAAGGTTTGAACGGACAGTATATCTGTTTGTTGCCGCAATATAATATGGTGGTTGTACGAACTGGTCATGGAGTTAAAAAAGGAGATAGTTTTCCAGTTTTTGACTGCGTAAAGAACTATGTGAAAGAAGCCGTTGCAATGTTTGGAACTGGCAACAGATAAATCAACTAGTTTTATTGTTCGATTTGTAGTTTTATTATTCGATTTCGTTTATCAGGCTACAATTAATTAATTTGGACACGCTAATAAGTTGACGATAATAAGGTCAAGCTTTGACGTAGTCATATTAAGCGCAAGTTTATAAACAACACGAATTTTACAGAAACAAAAAAGGGCAGCTACATTAGGTAAACTGCCCTTTTTATCATTTTGTAGCGCTTGCAAAAAGTTATTTTTTGCAAATTTTTCATGAGCCACCATCTCTTAAAGAAGATGGCTCATCCATTTAAGCTACACTTTTGCGAATAATATTCAATGCGCCACCGGCTTTGAACCACTCAATTTGTTGTTCGTTATAGCTGTGGTTTACAACAATCGATTCAGAACTTCCATCGGCATGATTCAATACCAATGTAAGCGGTTTGCCTGGTGTGAAATCGGTTAAACCAAGAATGTCAAAACTGTCGTTTTCTTGAATTTTTTCATAATCAGACTTGTCGGCAAAGGTTAAAGCCAACATTCCTTGCTTTTTCAAGTTGGTTTCGTGAATTCGGGCAAAGGATTTTACCAAAACCGCACGAACGCCTAAGTGTCTTGGTTCCATTGCAGCGTGTTCACGAGAACTACCTTCGCCGTAGTTTTCATCGCCTACAACCAAACTGCCAATTCCGGCAGCTTTGTATGCGCGTTGAACAGCGGGTACCGCTCCGAACTCGCCAGTTAACTGATTTTTAACTTCGTTTGCTTTATCGTTGAAAATATTGATTGCCCCAATTAAAAGGTTGTTGGAAATATTATCCAAGTGACCGCGGAACTTCAACCATGGACCTGCCATAGAGATATGGTCTGTTGTACATTTACCTTTTACTTTTATCAGTAATTTCAAACCATGAAGATCGGAACCTTCCCATGCAGCGAATGGATCCAATAATTGTAAACGGTTTGAATTTGGATCAACAGCTACTTGCACATTAGAGCCGTCAGCCGCTGGTGCTTGATATCCTGGGTCTTCTACTGCAAAACCTTTGGTTGGTAATTCGTCGCCGGTAGGAGGGTCCAATTTAACTGCTTCACCATTTTCGTTGATTAGGGTATCTGTAATGGGGTTAAAAGTTAGGTCACCAGCAATTGCTAAGGCAGTTACCAATTCAGGACTTGCTACAAATGCATAGGTGTTTGGGTTTCCATCGGCACGTTTTGCAAAGTTTCGGTTGAATGAATGTACGATGGTGTTTTTTTCCTGCTTTTCAGCACCCATACGATCCCACATACCGATACACGGTCCGCAGGCATTGGCAAATACTTTTGCTCCGATTTGATCGAAAATTTCTAAGAATCCATCGCGTTGGATGGTATAACGAACCTGCTCACTACCTGGGGTAATGGTAAATTCGGCTTTTGTTTTTAAGTTTTTAGCAGCAACCTGTTTGGCTAAACTTACCGCACGAGAAATATCCTCATAGGAAGAGTTGGTACAAGAACCGATTAATCCTACTTCTACTTTGGTTGGCCAACCATTAGCGGCAGCCACTTCTTTGATTTTGGAAATAGGGGTTGCCAAATCGGGAGTGAACGGTCCATTTACATGAGGTTCTAATTCGGAAAGATTAATTTCGATTACTTCATCAAAGTACGCCGCGGGGTTTGCATAAACTTCAGAATCAGCGGTTAAATGCTCTCTAATACCATTGGCTAAATCTGCAATATCGGCTCTACCGGTTGCACGAAGGTAACGCTCCATGCTGTCATCGTACCCGAAAGTAGAGGTGGTAGCACCGATTTCAGCACCCATATTACAAATGGTACCTTTACCTGTGCAACTCATGGCTATAGCCCCTTCGCCGAAATATTCAACGATAGCTCCGGTTCCACCTTTAACGGTTAGCAAACCGGCAACCTTCAAGATAACATCCTTCGGAGCTGTCCAACCATTCAATTTGCCAGTTAATTTGATTCCGATAAGTTTAGGCCATTTAAGTTCCCAAGGAAGTCCTGCCATTACGTCGCAAGCATCGGCTCCACCTACACCAATAGCGATCATTCCTAAACCGCCTGCATTTACCGTGTGTGAATCGGTACCAATCATCATTCCACCAGGGAATGCGTAATTTTCTAAAACTACTTGGTGAATGATACCAGCTCCGGGTTTCCAAAATCCAATTCCGTACTTATTTGAAACAGAAGCTAAGAAATCATACACCTCTTTGCTTTCATTGTTGGCAACAGTTAAATCTTCAGAAGCACCGGTTTTTGCTGTGATTAAGTGGTCACAATGTACGGTGGAGGGAACAGCCACTTTGGGTCTACCGGCTTGCATAAATTGAAGCAATGCCATTTGTGCTGTAGCGTCTTGCATGGCAACTCTATCTGGTGCAAAATCAACATAATCCTGAGCTCTAGCGAATGCTTGAGGCTGAGCATTGTCCCACAAATGAGAAAATAGGATTTTTTCAGTAAGGGTAAGCGGGCGACCCAACGCTTGACGGGCAGCGGCTACCTTGGCCGGCATTGCGGCATAAACCGATTTGATTAAGTCCAGATCAAAAGCCATAATTTATGTATAATATTGAAATTTTTACAAATTTCGTGAATTTTCCCCGATTATACCACCAATTTAGCATCTTTGTGTGGTGGAGAAAAAACGGGTGATTTTGGGAATAGATCCGGGAACCAATTTATTGGGTTATGGATTGATTACCATTGAATTAAATGGGCCTAAGTTGTTGGGGATGGGAGTAGTGAAACTAGGCAAAATCACCGATGCTGGAATGAAATTGCATCATATCTACGAAAAGATTAGCGGTTTAATTGACGGGTACGACGTTACCGAGGTGGCAATTGAGGCACCATTTTTTGGTAAAAATGTTCAGAGTATGCTTAAGCTGGGCAGGGCACAAGGAGTGGCCATCGCTGCTGCGATTTCTAGAGGACTCCCAGTTTTTGAATATGTACCCCGGACAATTAAGCAGCGGATAGTAGGTAGTGGAGCTGCATCCAAAGAGCAAGTATACGGTATGTTGCATGCGCAGTTTAATTTTCAAGAACTTCCTGAAACTTTGGATGCTACCGATGGATTAGCCGCCGCAGTCTGTCATTATTATCAGTTCCAACCCCGAGAATTTGGGAAAAATAAAAATTCAAACTCTGGATTCAATCTAACTGGTACTGGATCACTAATAGAAAATAAAGGAGGCGACGGACTGGATGCTGGGAACATGGGTGGTTCTAAATTATTAAAAACTGTTGACGGGGAGATAATTCAGTTGAATTCTTCTTCGAAAACATCCAATTCTTCCAAGAAAAAATCGGGGTCTACGGGGAAAACAGGTGGTCGTAGTGATTGGTCTACATTTGTTGATGAAAATCCAAACAGGTTAAAATAGAGCTCAAATCTTTGTAAATCGGTTGTAGACAAGGAGAATTATTAGATAATCTTATGCAAATTTGTTGTCTATTTTTGAAGTAGGAAAAGTATTTTTGTTATCAATTTATTATCCAGAAAGTGAACAAATTTTTATCATTAGGACAACAATTTTCTAAGTTGGTTTTTTTGACAATTGTGGGTGGTTTAGGTGCATTGTCTCAACCATTGATGGGTCAGTCTGCGGGCGAAATAAAACTTTTAAAAGCGGAAAAAATACCCTTACCGAAAGGGTATGATGTTTATACGGTCTATTCATTGGGTCAGGCAGGCTTGGTTATGCATACAACAAAATTGAGCCCGAAGGTGAGCGATTACAAAGAATTTTACACTGTTTACGATACCAATTTGGTTAAGGTTGCCAATTTTGAAGAGACCATGATTTCGGGGTTTTTCACCGAAAGTAATCCGGAGTGGTTTGAATCGGATGCCGATGGTGCTTACCATCACATGTATATCGAAAAATCGGGTGTCTTTGCCTTAAGAAACATTTACTCTTCCGGTAAGAGCGTGAAGATTTCCAATATTCGCGGGCAGTTTGATTTGGCAGGAAAGAAAATTAGAAGATTTAGGAAATTCTATGCTTTTGGAAGTTATGTTTATATGGAATTAACCACGGAAACGGCAGATATCGTGTTGCTCCGTTTGAATTGGAGAAATGGTCAGGCAAAAGCGATAACGTTAAATATCGCGGGTATTGAAAACAAATTGTACTCAGAGCTGGTAACTGTTGCTCCCATCGCTGGTTCGGATGATTTTCTTGCCGTTGTTCGAGGAGAAATGCAGGTGCCGAAGACCATCGATGATAAAAAACATCGACCCAAAAAATATTTCTTGTACCGGGTAAATAAGGATGGCGGAATTATTCAGGTTATTAATTTTGATAAGCAATATGCGGGTAATTTGTCGTTCTTAACCATGAAAGTCCATGCGATGGGCTTGGATAAATATGCGGTTATGGGAACGTATACCATGGGTGAAGAACTCAAGCAATACGGCATGTATATCGGAGTTTGCGATCGAAATGGAATGCAGGTTTCTAGTTTTATGGATTTTAGAGAATTAAAAGGATTTTATCAGTACACACCACCTGGAGACAAAAAGCATTTGGGCGATTTTAAACCTGGCAAGAATCAGCGCGGTGAGAAGTTTCCTATAGAATACGAGTTTTCGCCTCAGGCATTGGTGCCAATTCAAGGGGGATATTGGTTGCAATTGGAAATGTTCTATAAAATGACGCACGAAAATCCAGGAAATAAAATTGATGTAATTACCGATGAGGGGCATCAGTACACGCATTTATTTCAGTTGAAGTTGGATGAGAATTGCCAAAGAGAAACCTACCAAACGCTACCCATGCAATATTTTACAACTTCCAACGATAAATATCAGCAAGTTCAAGTGAAAACAATTTGGGATTCGGTAATAATTAATGAGGTGAAGGTTGCTATGCCAGCAGCATGGAAACTACGATATAAGCACAATTTCACTGTAGTAAATGGAACGTTTTTAGATGCCACCAATACTTGGACCCAACAAGACGTTTACAGTATAAATCCGGCGGGAGATAATGCTGAATTGATCAAGTCAGTATATGAATCCATGCAATATTGGTACGGGAATTCCTACCACAACAACGGTTTTACCAATGGTAAAAAAGAAGCGGTGGTTTTGGTAAAATTGGGATTAGAGAAAAAGTAGCGATTAGGGTGTAATGCACAGCAGTTGCTGATGTAATCTTCGATTATTTTGATGGATAGAGATGTAATAAGTACCGGGCGATAACGCGGGAAGCTGAATAGCAACCTCTTGAAAGACTTCTTTATTAGCTTCTCCATAAGATACATTACTAGCTACCCTTGAAACTTCTTTACCAGTTTCGCTATGAGATTCGCCATTGATTTCGTTAGCAATATTGCTATTCGTATCTTTATGGGGTTCTCTATTGTTAGCATTTGAGAACTCGTTGAAAAGCACTCTTCCTTGATTATCGGCAATTTGAATAGTTAATTGGGAATTGTTGTTTGCAACAATAGCCACCGGAGACAAAGAAATTGTAAGTAATTGATTGTTGGAAATAGGATTGGGATGTACTGAAATCAAGGGTTTGTTTTCATTTTTGATTGCTTGAATTGCATTAGAATTGCACGATAATAATTTAATATATTTCCAAATATCATCATTCAAGGCTACGGAAATTGCACTAGCGGGATTGTTATCTGGAGCATTTCCCATTCGGATGAATACCAAATTACTGCTGGGAACAACATTGATAATTTGTCCATTTTTGCCTAACGCAGCATACATGTCATTCGGGGCATTGGTACAAATACTACCTAGGAATTGATTCTGTAAGGTAGGTAGCATAAATGATTGCTTACCGTTGAGCCAAGTCAAGTATCCGTAGCTCTTGTTTATTTGCTGACTGGTATTTGTTTGTTGTTTGAAGTATTGGGTGTCATCTAATATTTTCGTTCCGTTCCATGTGCCTTTCGATAATAATAAAAGACCAAAGCGAGCCATACTTCTTGGAGTGGAGAAAAAGACATTGTTGTAATCTAACTTTAGAAATAAGCCTTTTATTCCTGTTTTTGCCGATATATTTTGGGCGATAAACGTATTGAGTGTTTTGCCTGTACTGTTTTCAACAACCTTATCTAATAGAGTATAGGGAGCGTTGTGATAAGACCAACGTGTTCCTGGTTTTGCTTTGTATAGAAGGCAACTTGGATCGGTACAATCAAGGTTGGAAACTGCGTCGTCTAAGCCGGTTGTCATGGTGAGATGATTCCAAATTTTAATGGAATCTTCTTGAGATTGACTGAGGGAAGACCAGCCATTTCCCAAATATTTATTGGATGGTTCGTTGATATTTAAGTTACCTTGTTTTTGAGCAATACCAACAGTAAATGCAGTTAATGTTTTGCCTGCGCTTGCCCAATACCAGGAAGAATCTTGACGAAAGTTACCAAAGTATTTTTCTAAAACTATTTTACCATCTTTTAAAAGGATAAAGGCTTTTGTGTTTTTGTTTTCAAGGTAATTATAGAGAGAATCGATACGCGATTGACACCATCCTAATTGACTTGGACTGATCGTATCCCACGTATTCCCTGTGATAGGAGGGTAATACAGTGATTGCGATTTACCCGTTACACAGAAAAATAATGCAATGCATAACATTACCCAGCGTGCGATGGAAAAGTAGGGGAACTTGATATGATATCGGGGTGATTTTGAGTCTAAACAAGAGTTTTTCATGCGGCAGTTGTTTGGTAGACGCAAAATAAGCCCAAAGGTTTAATGGCAGTGGGTTACATTCTTTCTACTACATCTATACCCAACAAGGAAAGCGAGTGTTTTAGCGTATTTGCTGTGAAGCTTGCAATTTTCAATCGATTAATTTTGGCAGCTTCATTGGGTTCATTTAGAATACTTACTTCATTGTACAGTCGGTTGAATGCTTTTGCCAAATCTAAACTGTAGCTGCATATATCGGCGGGGGAATAAGCATTGCAGGCTTCAGCTAAAACTTCTGGATAGCGATATAAAGTTTGAATGGTTTCTAATTCTACGGGAAGTAATGAAGAGGAATTTTGGGTTGTTGAGGCCAACGTAGACCATTGTTCCATGTTGGGTGCTTTACGGAGAATGGATTTGATTCTCGCGTAAGTATATTGCACAAAAGGTCCAGTATCACCTTGAAAATCAATGCTTTCTTGCGGATTAAAGAGCATTCGTTTTTTAGGATCTACTTTCAGTATGTAGAATTTAAGTGCGCTCAGACCCAATGCGTGATACAATTGCTGTAATTCTGTTTCAGCTAAGCCGTCTGTTTTTCCGAGTTCTTCGGTTTTTGCTTTGGCTTCATTGATCATTTCTTGAATAAGATCATCGGCATCCACAACGGTACCTTCTCTGCTTTTCATTTTCCCCGATGGTAAATCAACCATCCCATAACTCAGGTGATACATCCCTTCGGCATAGGATCGCTGCAGTTTTTTCATTATCAAAATCAGTACTTTAAAATGATAATCCTGTTCATTTCCTACTACGTAGATACTGTTATTTATACCGAAATCGCGGTACTTTAGATCGGCTGTTCCAATATCCTGCGTAATATAAACGGAGGTACCATCGGACCGAAGTACTAGTTTTTCGTCGAGTCCTTCGCTGCTAAGATCTATCCAAACGGAGTTGTCTGGTTTTTTATAAAATACACCGGATTTTAGGCCTTCTTCTACAATGTCTTTACCCAACGTATAGGTGTTGCTTTCGTAATAATACTTATTGAAGTTTACTCCTAATTTTTGGTAAGTTGTATCGAACCCTGTATACACCCAGCCGTTCATGGTAGACCATAGCTGAATCACTTCCGGATTTCCTGCTTCCCATTGCCGTAACATTTCAGCCGTGGCTTGCATGATTTCCGATTGATTTCTAACAAGGTCTTTAATATCGTCGGATATTTTATTGATTTGTTTTTCTTCTTTGGCCGATTGTAATGCTTCCCAAAGCTTGTTGTAGCGTTCTTGTATGGTTGAGTTCTCGGGTTGCCATTCACCTTTTTTTGCTAATTCAATTGTCTCGCGGGTTTGTTCTACTAAGGCATTTTCGAAGGCTACGTAATATTTTCCCACAAGATGATCTCCTTTTATGCCCGAAGTTTCAGGAGTTTCTCCATGACCAAATCGTTGCCAAGCGATCATGCTCTTACAAATGTGTATCCCTCGATCGTTCACCAAATTGGCTTTGATGGTTTCAAATCCATTGGCCGATAATATGTTGGCTACACTGTATCCTAAAAGGATATTTCGGATATGTCCTAGATGAAGGGGTTTGTTGGTATTAGGCGAAGAATACTCAACCATTACTTTTTTTCCATTACCCAAGGAGGTAGAAAGAAAATCTGGATTGTTCCATTCATTTTCTAAGAAATTTAAGTAAACGCTGGTATTGATAACCATATTTAGAAATCCTTTCACCACATTGTATTCAGCAATGAGTGGGTTGTTACTGATTTCTTTTCCTATAGCCTCTGCGGTGAGTTCGGGAGTAGTTTTGGAAAATCTAAGCAATGGGAAAACAACAAATGTATAATCACCGCGGAAATCCGAATTGGTAGATTCGAGTTTTATTTGGACGGGCGTTTCCCCGTACAAATTATTAATTGCTTGATCTAATAACTGGATTAATTGGGCTTGTATGTTCATTGTTGTACTGCAAAAATAGTTGAAATTATAAGGATGATAAAACTATAGTATAATTTAAGAATTACCCTAAAAGATTGCTACATCGGCACTATTGTGGCGTTAAAATTATTATTGGTGATGGTAGCCAGTCCCTTTAATGATATTGAAGGATCGATAAATTTGCTCCACTAGGACCAATCGGGCAATTTGATGGGGGAAAACCCAATCGCTCATTTTTAGTTTGGGAAACTTTTGTTTGGCTTCCGCTGTAAATCCATATGCGCCTCCGATGCAGAATATTATCTTGCCTCTGGATTGATTTAGGGATTGGGTAATTAGATTGGAAAATTCCAAGCTATTGGTTTGTTTTCCAGTTTCATCAAGGAGAAACAAGGTGTCGCCAGGTTTTGCCATTTTCAATAATGCTTCTGTCTCCTTTATCTGTTGCTGCTCGGAGGAATTTACTCTAGCAGCGGGTAGGAGAGTGAGGGAAACGGCGTGAAGGGGCTGTAGACGCTTTAAGTATTCAGCGATTAGCGCATCGATTTCAGGGTTTTTATGATTCTCGATGGCGGCAATCAAGATCATAATTAGTTGGTATTCAAAATTTGTAGAATCTTGTCGAGTTGAGGGGTAAGGATAATTTCGGTTCTACGATTTCTTGCTCTTCCCTCGGGGGTTTCATTGGATGCGATGGGTTGGGTATCGCCTCTTCCAACGGCTTGTATTCGTTTTGGGCTCATTTTTGCATCGTCTATGAGAATTCTAGCGATGGAAGTAGCACGCAATACACTTAAGTCCCAATTGTCTTTGATGGCTTCGCTACCTTTCATTGGGATATTGTCAGTATGACCTTCGATGGCCATTTGAACAGTTGGTTGTTTGTTGAGGGCTTTTCCTATTTCCACTAAAGCCTCTCGTCCCTTTGGGTCTACATTAATACTTCCGGATGCAAATAGTAATTTCTCAGGTAAAATTACATATACCTTTCCATTGCGGTATTCAACGCGAATATCTAGTTTTTCAAATCCTGCGAGAGCTTTAGCGATGGCTTCTTTTAGTAGGATAACTGCGCTGTCTTTTCTAGCTAATTCGGCTTCTAATTCTCTAACTCTGCCAACAGTATTTTCTAGTTCCTTTCTTAAAGCAGTAAGTCTAGCGCGCTCTTCTTCTGCTTTGGCTAACGCCGCGTTAAGTTCTAGTTCTTTGGCTTGCAAAACTCTGTTTTTTTCGGTGAGTTCGTTAGCCAAGTTCTTTTTTTGTGCATCCAAATTTTCACCCAGATTACGGATGTAATTTAGATTTTCTTGTAATTCTGAATGACAAGTCTCGATCGTGTCTTTTAGCGACGAAATGGTTTTCTCTAATTTGCCACGCTGACCTTCTAAATCAGCTATACTCCTCAGTAAAGCAGCGTTCTTCTCGTTGCAGTCTACAATTTTATTTTGGTTCAACGCTTCGGCGTCTGCCTTGCTTTTTTCCAATGCTTGGTATTCTTTTTTACTAACACAAGATCCAAACAGTAGGAATACAGATATTAACAGTGCAAACGGTCTATTCATAACACGCGAATTTAAATGGCTCACAGTTAGCATTGGTTTTACCTTATGCACATGTGTGTTAGAATAGACAGTTCTTGTTAAAAGTCGATTTTATAGTAGAATAGAGGCAAGAATCCGAGCTGGTAGGTTTCACGAAAATAGGGTGCAGAATCAATAAAGCTATACTTTAATACATTCTTCCTGTTGGTAACATTTACCAAATCGAAGGCAATTTCGTGCGATGTCTTTTTTGCATTTATTCGGTATGCAATTCGTACATCGAAACGAACATAGGGTTTACCAAAGCGCATTGTATTTTTCTGTGCATCCAATTCAACGTATTCACGTTGATTGATGGTTGCTAATGTGTCCATGGGCGAATATCTTCTTGCTCCGGCGGTAGTGAATTTCATTCCATAGTTTAAAGAATTCTTATTTTTAAATACTTTTTCTTTGGCAAATAAAGCGTTAGCTGCATAATTAGTATTGAAATCGTTTGAGCGCCATTGTTTGTCTGACCCTTGGTATTGAGCATCAAACAAAGAGCCCGACAATAAATAATAAAAACCTTTAGAAAAGAATCGTTCCAATGTGAATTCAATACCATAGTTGTAGCCTTTCCCGGCGTTTGTTAGGGTATCTGGGAAAAATCTAGAAAAGCCAGAACCTGTATTAGCTAAAGAAAAACTTGATGGTCGAATTTCAACAGGTAAATTACTGAGTTGTTGATAGTAGGTTTCAATTTTAAAACGAGAGCTCTTGTTGATGGAATGATCCCAACCTAAAATGGCATGATTGCTATAGGACAATCCCATATTTAGATTATGTGGTGTATTGTTGCCAGGTTTTTGATAGAAATATATATATGCACTTTGATTTTGAGAATGCATACCTAAGCCTAAGTTCAACGCATCCTTTTTAGTTATCTGGTACCTGGCACCAAAACGGAATAGAGGACCGGCGACGCTAGTGTTCGATATTTTTTCGGTTGCTGTTGATTTATAAGCAGAATATGGAACATTATTTGGATCATAGGTGACGGTGAAAGATTGCATTTGGACGCCACTGCTTATGGTAAGTAATGAAGACACTTTGTATTTCCATTGCACATACGGAATCGCCATAAAACCAGTTCCGTTAGCATTCCATCGAACTGAAAATTTATTGAATAAAGTTGGATCCGACTTGTCAAAATTCAAATTAGAGTCTTGAAATGTGTAAAAATATTGGGTCAGTTGAAGTCCTGCCCTCAAGCTGCTTTTAGCAGAAAACTTGCGGTTATAAAATAAATGTCCTCCCAATGA
>CAYUNO010000011.1:0-6926 GCA_964446075.1 uncultured Flavobacteriaceae bacterium
ACCGTTAACTAACCGTAGTATTTTGGTTGATTTCTGGTTCAGTCCATCGCAATCATTTGCAGCGAAAACAACAAACAAACCAAATACAACCGCAGTTAACTTCCTCATTCAAAAACGAAGTTAAAAAAATAAACCGATTTAGGAGGGCTCTTTATGGAACATTCGCTCAATGGCCAATCGAGCCATCAAATAACTCACCGTTGATTCTGCCCCTTGATTTAAGTTGATATTTTCTTCTTCAACACCATCGTAGCACCCACCGGTACAAGGGTTATAAACAATCTGATGCAAGTGATTATCCCCTAAAAACCAATGAAAGGCTAGCTGGGCTTTTTGCTTGTATTCTTCCTTTTTCAAAATGGAATAAAACGTTTCCAAAGCCAATACCGTATAAGCCACGTCTATGGGTTGTTCACCTCCTACAATCGCCCTATTTTCTTCATTCTTAAATCGCCAACCCTTATTGGAAATTACCCGTATTCGATCGTTCTTAATAAT
Source organism: uncultured Flavobacteriaceae bacterium (assembly GCA_964446075.1). GTDB lineage: Bacteria > Bacteroidota > Bacteroidia > NS11-12g > UBA955 > JAGKXC01. The sequence goes on from CAYUNO010000011.1 coordinate 499, forward strand.
TTTAGAAAGTAGAAAATCAAAACTATCCATCGCCACTTCTTTGTAATCTAACTGACCAGTAACATTAAATGCACATAACATAGCCTCCGGAATTAAACTATTGCCATAGGTTAAATAATGTTCAAACCAACGCCAATCTTCCGTTTTCTCGTGCAAAAACATGTTCACCAACCGATTCGCCAAAGAAGTAATAAGCAATCTCCCCTCAGGCAGATTCTGATAACTCCATCCTTTAATCATAAATGCCATGGCACGGGTTGAGTGTATCTTTAACACATGAGGCTTGGTGTATTGCAGTAAATTATTGGCTTCATTTACCAAATTTGACGGAAGTACACCGTCTAACGAACTTACATAACCCAATGCCCATATGGCCCTTCCGGTGCTATCTTCCAAATTTTCTTCGTAATTCTGATCAGTAATATACTTGCTTTTATTGATATAATTATAAAACAATCCATTGGGTTTTAAGCAATAACGTATAAACTCCATGTACGTATTAATCAACACTAAATCTGAAGGATTTTTGAATAAGGCGAAATGCTGACAAATGGCAATCAATGCCCTGGCATTATCGTCCAAGGTAAAACCAGATTCTATGTCGGGATGGGCAATTTTGGAAAATTGAATCATTCCAAAATGAGTGGTTATCTTCTTTATGTGTTTTAAATTAATTGGCGGTATTTTGTAATGCAAGGTGATGACTTCCGAAGCGTTCATTTTAAATACTACGGCATGCGACAATGCTGAATTCTGCCATGCCGTTGAGGCCATGGTACGAAAGCTGTGTAACGACATTTCTACTCGTTTTTGTTCATCGTCCAACAATCGAATTATTGCTTCTGCAAGTTGATCGGAATTTTCAAAATCGATAATTAACCCTATGTTGTCTTGGAACAACTCCTTGGCGTGAGGAATAGGCGTACTTATAACCGGACAACCACAACTAACAGCATACGAAAACGTACCACTTACAGCCTGATTGGGGTCTTTGGACGTGAATAAATAAATATCAGATAACTGCAAATAATCCAACAAAGTAGGCAAAGGCAAATACTCATTTACAAACCGAACATTTTCCATTAAACCCATGGAGTGTACTTGTTCTTCCAACAGATTTCGATACCGTTCGCCTTCCTGTTTAACAACGGAAGGATGTGTTTTACCGATGGCTAAAAACAACACATCGGGATGTCTTTCGATTACCCTAGGCAAGGCCTTCAAGGTAGTCTCAATATTTTTACTACTACTCAGCAAACCAAAGGTAGACAATACCTTACGGGATGTAAGATCGTAATTTTTCTTTAATTTATCTTTGTCGATAGGCGCAACCAAATGCGTTCCATGTGCAATTACTGTAATTTTATGAGACGCTATCCCATAATCATCACTTAATAATTTAGCCGCATTGGTGGTCATAACAACAACGGAGGAACTCAATGCCGACATATCCCGAACATTTTGAAGTAATTCATCGTTGGGATGGGGTAACACGGTGTGAAAAACAATAATAACAGGCTGGGATATCTGTTGTAGAAAACTGCGAAACGCCAGCGAACTACTGGCAAAGAATCCAAATTCGTGCTGAATAACTACCAATTTCACATCAGGATCATCGCTTATCTCCTGTGCGGTCACAATCATGGAGTTAATATTCAAAGTATCTATACGATACTTGGGCGCTGTTTCATACTTATAAGAATCTCCTGTTTGCTCTAAAGCACAAACCGAACAAGAAAAGGAATGTTCAAATTGTTGATTTAAAGCCGCAATCAAGTCTTGGGAATAAGTGGCAATACCGCACTCCCGTGGAGGGTAAGATGTTACAAATAAAATTTCAGGAGTAGCTGCCGAAGATTCAATTTTTATTTGAGATTGAAAATCATAAGATAACGAATGTACTTTTCTTAGTCTAAGGTTTGGGGATGGATTAAAATCCGTTCTTGGGTTGTTCATGATCGTAATAGTTTATTTGATAACTCATTAATTCTATCAGTAAAGCAGAAATACTGACTTTGGCTACAGCAATTCGCTCATCGGCAGCACCGTAGTATATATACAAAGAATCGCCCTCCAATACTGTACCTGTTGGAAAACATACATTATTTACTTCACCAACAATCTCCCAAGGTTTGTCAGGAATAAAAAGTGGATAAGGTAATCGCGAGAGCTCTTTTTCAGGGTGAGTTAAATCTAAAAGTGCAGCACACGCAGTATACACATACCCTGTAACGGTATCGTGAACACCATGATATATAAGCAACCAGCCCCAAGGGGTTTCAATGGGCGGACATCCACAACCAACATAACTAACTTCGTGTTCAAATTTTGGCGCTAACAACACATGCTCGTGAAAATGAAAGAAATATTCTTGCCAAAAATCGATGGTTAAATCATCCAAATGCTCCACATTAACCACGATTTGTATATCGGGTTTGATGCGATGTAAAAAACAGAATTTGCCGTCAATTTTACGAGGAAAGAAAATCAAATTCTTATCCCATAAGAAAATTTTTCGATCTTGTTTTTGATGGCTTTTCTGGTAATCATTAAACCGGACGTACTTATCATGGATACTTCCTTCAAACTCAGCGAAATGCCTAAACTCCTCGTACGTTATTTGTGGAACAATAACTCCCAACTTCTTCCAATGGATTAAATCCTCTGAAATTGCCAATGCACCCAACGCATTAACTCCGCTAAAAGCAGTATACGACAAATAAAACACCTCCTCTATTTCAACAATTCTAGGGTCTTCTAATCCTTGAAATTCATATTCAGCTTGCGGTACCAAGAGCGGCTTATCGCTTCGGTATTCAATGACCATCGGCGAAGAGAGTCTGCAATACCCGATGGTAGAATAATTGTCTTTGGTTACAGCCCGATAAAATAAATGAATTTTATCTTTTACCTTTATTAACGCGGGATTTAGGACGCCCTCACTTTCAAATAAATGTTCCGTTCGTTGAAGCAGAATACCCAATTTTTCTACGATTATCAAGGTGCTAATATTATACGATTTTGCTATCGTTGTTTTTATCTATTTTCTTCTGACGTTTTGCCTCTTTCTTTTCCTTGGGGGTTTTTGCCGCCGCTTTTTTGTCGGATTTTGCGTTTCCTTTTTTTTGATTTGACATAATGATTTGGTTAAATGGGGTTTGATATGAATACGCTGTTTTTCGCAAATGGCTGATTACCCTTCCAACAATAAATCGCTGCCTTTTATCGGCTTAAATTTTATTGGAACTACTACCACCGGAATTCGCGAATACTTCAACATTAGATGGGCCGTACTACCCACAAAAAGGGCTTCTAGTTTATTTCTGCTGTGGGTGCCAATTACTACCATACCACAATTTCGTTTCTTTGACGCACTTAAAATACTGTCGGATATCTCACCATGCAGCACCTCCGTTTCAATGGTTGAATCTCCTAAATGAATTTTAATTTTTTCTAAAAACCGGTAAGCTTCGTCCACCACCTTTTGCTTAGAATTTTCCGTCAAGAAATCGTCATTCACAAAACCTCCAAACCCCATAATTGGATCGTACGTAGAAGAGGAATAGTACATTACGTCATTTAACACATGCACAATTACCATTGAGGTATTCATGGATTTGGCCAATACATGCGCCTGTTCTGCCACCCGTTGGGCCGAAGGCGAGTAGTCAACAGCAACTAGAATTTTTTTCATCGTTCGTAGGATAATCTTCCTACCAAAGTTGCCCATATTTGGGCGCAAAAGTGTTACATAATTCGGAGTAAATATTGCATCTTTTGTATCAAATATCCTCCAAATTGGTGCGCTGTTTTAATTGCAACCCTTTAAAAAATGTAGGCGTTAATCCGGTTATTTTCTTAAATTGATGCGATAAATGAGCAACACCGCTGTAATGTAGTTTAAATGCAATTTCTGTTAAATTCAACTCATTATACATTATCAACTCTTTGGCCTTTTCAATCTTATGCAAAATGATAAAATGTTCTATGGTCATCCCCGTTGTTTTAGAAAAAAGCTCTGAAATTGAATGATAATCCTTCTGAATCATTGAACTTAGATACACCGAATACTTTACATCGGGAAGCTCATCGTGGATATGAATCATTTCCACGATGGTGCGCTTGATTTTAGCAATAAGAATGGCTTTTTTATCGTCCATCAAGACCAATCCAGACAACTTCAATCGATCACGAAGAAGTTTCCTTTTGCTTTCGGATATAGGACTTGTAAGATGCACCTCGCCAAGTTCTAAATAGGTATAACGCAAGTTCAACCTTAGCAGTTCCGTTTTAACCAACATCTTGCATCGTAAGCTTACCATATGCTGGATAAATAACTTCATACTTTAATAAAACCCACTTTCATTATACAATTTCCTATAAAGTTACAACCAAAGTGGTAACATCGAGGCTCGCAACCCGAGATTACTCAATTAAAAACTCCATGCACGCGAGTCAGCCAAGAGCGGCCAACGCAGAAATAGACTACTTTCTGCAGTATTGTTTAATCATGGGATATGCTTTTTCGATGCCCAATTCCCCAGCTTTCGACAGATCCAAACAACCAGATTCCTTCTGATCCAACAGATGCTTGATCAATCCGCGACTCAAATAGGCATGGGCATTTTTAGGATTTATATTAATCACCTTGTTATAATCCAACAAGGCGCCACGATAATCTTGCAGTTGCGTTTTTGCCGCGGCACGATAGAAAAACCCATTTTCTTCCCTGGGGTTGATTTTTACGGCCTTGGTACAATCAGCGATCGCTCCCTTATAATCTTCCAATTGAATTTTTACAAAGGCACGCTTACTATAGGAAGTAGCACTTTGGGGGTTTAGGGTAAGCACCTGGTTATAATCCAACATCGCTCCTCGATAATCGGCCATTCTGTATTTTAAATTGCCCCGTTCCATAAACGCTTCCTCGAACTTGGGATTCAGTTCGATAGCCTTCGTATAATCCGCCAACGCTCCACTATCATTTCCAAGTGAGAGCTTAGCGATTCCCCGGTAATAATAGGGTGAATCATAATTGGGATTCAAAAATAATGCTACGGAATAATCCACCAATGCATCTTGAAAATTCTTTTGTTTTGCATGAATCATACCCCGAAAGAAGTATGCAGGAGCATAGGAAGAATCCAACTTAATTGCTTCGGTAAACGTGGCCACTGCCCCATTATAATCCTCTGCCTGAACCTGTTCGCTGCCTTTAGCTATCAGTTCCCTCACCGTCTGGGAGTATAGCGAAATTGCAGCACTCACTAAACACAGCAGCAACAAGGATTTTTTCATGGTGTAAAACTACAAATTTTACTATCGAATTCCATAATATCCAATATCTACCACCTTGAAATCATAAAATTGGCAACTAAATAAACATATAATTAAATCATTTAAGTCATCAATTAGTTAGCCTCAAAAATTTGAAAAATAAAAATATAAATAATTAATTAATAATTCATGTAGAAACAGAATATTACATTCTATATTCGAACACTAAAATATTCAAATTCAATTAAATAATGACTAACATGGCGCAACATAAAAAACCATTTCCTATCTACCTAATAAAATTATTACCTATCATTGTTTTTGCATTATTTCAAAGTTGCGAAGTACCGGCAGATCCGTATAGTCCAAATAGTCCACACAAAGAATTTGGTTGGTATTTAGGAGGTGAATGGAAACTAGACTTCAGCTGGAGCCAACGAGATATTAAATTTTACGACACCGTGGATTTGGATTGTAATGCCGAAAAATACAACCTCTATACCACACGAAAAGACTCAATTTTTCTTTTTAGCATTGATACAATAAATTGGAGCACTGACTCAACATATGTAATCCGATGGCAGGAAACTGGAAAAATAAACTTGAATTCCCCAAATCGACCAAGCGCCTGCGGAGGTTACCTAAATAGAGACAGTATTATTCAAAGCACTTGGACGGGAAAAATCGATAGTTTTATTTATGTTGGCGAAGAAAATGGTCAATACCGATATAAAAAATACGTCGTTCATTTATCGAATGGACAAACACCCAAATTAAAATTAGTCCTCAGACCCTATTATCAAACATATCAAGACCAATTTATCAATATGGAGATATCCATGATGTTTGAAAATGACCCAAAAGAGTACTACCGTAAAACCATGTTTCGCGCTGGTGGTGGCTTAAGGCTATAATGTAAAAATAAAAATACTCCAACTACATTACTTTCCGATACAGAAAGTGAAGTAATTAAACTAAAATACACATAATCAATTTTTTATATTTCTAATCAATAATATTAAATGTAGATTAGCAGCAAAATATAGAGATTATGCTAAAAATATTATGGTTACTTCTGTAATTGTGATATCATAATTTTAATGGCTATATCCTATTGCACCTGTTAGATTTGCACCGCTTCGGCATGCATC
>CAYUNO010000011.1:7026-21596 GCA_964446075.1 uncultured Flavobacteriaceae bacterium
TTCAAGGTTTGAATCTCTTAAATCTGCATAGCTCAGGTTTGCACCGCTTAGGTTTGCCTTTGTTAGGTCTGCACGGCTTAGGTTTGCACGGCTTAGGTCTGCACGGCTTAGGTCTGCCCAGCTTAGATCTGCACCGCTTAGATCTGCACGGCTTAGGTGTTCTACAACACCCCTTAAGTTTGCATCCCTTAGGTCTGCACGGCTTAGGTTTGCACCGCTTAGATTTAAATCTTCAAGGTTTGAATCTCTTAAATCTGCATAGCTCAGGTTTGCACCGCTTAGGTTTACCTTTGTTAGGTCTGCAAACCTTAGGTTCGCACCGCCTAGGTCTGCACCGCTTAGGTCAGCAAGCCTTAGGTTTGCCTTTGTTAGGTCTGCACGGCTTAGGTTTGCACCGCTTAGGTTTGCCTTTGTTAGGTTTGCACCGCGTAGGTCTGCACGACTTAGGTTTAATCCCTGTAAATTTACACCTGCCAGTTTTATACCGCTATGGCTTACAGCAATTAACATAATTACTTCTTTTCTCGTTAGTTCTGCTTTGTTTTCCATATTGTTTCTACTTTAGGCAATTTAAACTTTATGCCTTTATTCTATTTACAATACTTTCTAATCAAATCATAGGCATTTCCATCTCCTAACTCGCCAGCTTTTGAAAAATCTAAACATCCACTATCAACTAGCCCTGATGCATACTTGGCTAAACCTCTATTATAATAAGCTTTCATATCATTGGGGTCTAACTCGATTGCTGTTGTTAAATCCTCAATTGCGCCTTGATAATCCTCTAAACTGTACTTTACTACACCTCGATTAGTATATGCTTTTGAGTCAAACGGCTTTATACTTATATAATTATTATAATCTAACAGTGCACCTCGATAATCCTCCAATTGTCTTTTGGCATATGCTCTAGCAAAATAAACATAAGATAATTTGGGATCAACTTCTAATGCCTTAGTATAATCTACCACAGCCCCTTTAAAATCCAATAAAATACTCTTACAATGGCCTCTCAACATATATGCATCAACATAATAATTATTATATTCTATAGCTTTACTAAAATCAATTATAGCTCCTCGATAGTCCTTTGCATCAAATTTAGTATTTCCAGATTCAAAATATGAAACTGAAGTCTGAGCCTGAATATTAAACACTAAACACATAACCATTACATTAACAATGGATAAGGCTTTAAAACGGTTATTAAATTGCTGCTTCATTCAGAGAAATTTTACTATTCCTTATATAATAATCAATTCAAATCTGTGAAATCCTATCAAGTTTTTTACCTTTCATATACAAGTAATAAGTTGTACCACCAGCTTCATAAATCATTATTTTATCATACCCAGCTGACATCTTATCTCTTGTCGGCATTCCCCAAACAATTCTGATTTCTTTTTCAGTCATTCCAACAACAATTTCACCTTTTAGAATATTCTTTTTAAATAGCGACTTGTTAATTGCCGAATTCAAGGCTTCATCAACAATTTCTAACTTGTTGATATATTCAAATGTGAAATCAATTTTACCTTTGGGATCGCCTCCATATTCAAGATAAAAATCACCAAAGGGCATTCCAATGGTAAAGTTTTGATTTTGGCTAGAAAATTTAAATCCAACACCCAAATTATATTTATCTAGTTTAGCAATTTCTATACTTTCAATTTTCAAAGCCTGCCCTTGAATCACTTGAATCTCCATATTTTCTAAGGATGTAAATTTCACAGTTGATAAAGAGAAAAATTGTTTATTTATATGCCTGCTTTTGAACTTTTCAAATCCTTCTAAAATTAAAATACTCTTTTCATCACTAAAAGATGGCTTGTACATTAGTGAATCACCCAAACAACTCAAATAAAATTGACCATTTACCACCTTTTCTATTTTGCAATTTTGAAATAGGTATTTCTCAAATGCATTATAAGATTTTTGCTTAATCCCTTTTTGAAAGATTTCATATCCATAGTTAGACATTGGCTCTTTCAAAAATATCAAAGTATGCCCCACTAATCCGTTCATCACAGGCAAGTTATCAAACTTGTAATTTGGTTGGAAATAACTTGTATCATACTTCTCAATTCTAACTTCCTCAACTTTTGAATAGTCTTGCACTTGAATTTGAGCCTGAATAAGTACAGGAAAAAAATACAAACCTATTTTTAATTTCTTCAAGAATTTAGTAATCATAGTGGTTTACTTGTGATAAAATTAGTTAATTGAAATAGACATAAAATTAATAGCTTGTAATTCAAAATGTTGTGGTTTTGCAGTTCTCTATTTGCATAATATTATCATTGCTTTATAAGTTTTGTCATAACCCAACTCTCCCGCTTTAGATAAATCTAAACATCCGCTATCCTTTTTACCTATTTTTATTTTAGTTACACCTCGCCAATAATAAGCACGACCATTATATTGATTAAGTTCAATCGCTTTGGTAAAATCTAATATTGCTCCTCGGTCATCTTCTAATTCAACTTTATTGATTCCTCGCATAATATATGCCTCACCATCAGTTGGATTAAGTTCAATCGCTTTGGTAAAATCTAATATTGCTCCTCTGCTATCCGTTAATCTAAATTTAGCATGTCCTCGAAGTAAATATGCATTAACACTATCAGGATTAATCATAATCGCCTTTGTAAAATCTACTATGGCTCCTTCGTAATCTTTTAATATAAATTTTTTATTTCCAGATTCAATGTACTCATCTGACCATTCAGCTCTAAATATCGGATGTATTAATGCGATTGTATCTAAAAATGAAGCACTGACCGATTGAGCAAAAACATTTGAAGTTACAAAATTGAATAAACTTAAAGTAATCAAAAATGCCGATTTCTTGAAAAATCCAATAATCATAGTTGAACCAAAGGTACAAAAAAGAAATATTTAACTATTAAAATACATTCTTCAATTTACACATACTGGCTTTATTCAATATCAAAGTTTAAAGGCTTGAATGAACCATCAATATTCACAGTATCAAAAATAGTTTGTTAACTTATGGTTGTCAATTCAGTTTGTTGACTTGGCATACCAACTGCCATGTTAAGTAAACTTTGCAAAGCATAAAACTGCCATTTGAAAAGGACTTTAGCATGCTGCTATTTGCTTTTACCATATATCAAAAATACATATTAGCAGCAAAAAATCATCTTAATAACAGCAAAACAAAGGAAAACAAATTAGTAAATTTGAAGCATTAAGTTAATCAATTACAAGCATTAACTAATCCACAGAAAAAGACTTTACTTTCCGATACATGAAACGATAAGAAACAAAAAACGCTGAAACCCTTGTAAACAGTGACTTTCGAGAAGTATTTCGAGCAACAAATGAGCAACTACTACTCAAATTTCGACTTTTGTGAGATACAAATCAGCAACAATAAAGAACGGTAAAACGAAGATAAATTAAATTTTTGATACTTGTATTTTGTTGTCGTTTTTTTCATCTAGCTACATCATCACGACTTCTTGTTTTGTTGCCTTCAAATGCGAAAAATTTAATGCGATGAGCCATTGAGCTTTTGAGCAATTGCGTATTTGCATACACTAATTTTCAATCCAAACAAAGCCAACTAAAGCTATTTATATCGCTTTATGTATACAAAGAGCGACAAAGAGCTACAACGAACGACAAACGTCAACAGCACTACATTGATTTTTTGCATATTTGAACCGTTCGAAATTCTAAAATAGTCTAGACGAGTCTAAAGTTGCGTCTCATAGCGTATCAAATTGTCCGGATGCTTTTTCTTTCGAACAATTAAAAATAATTTAGTGCACAATGGAAGCGGTTACTACGAAAAATATCACCAATGAAATGCTGATGGAGCAATTTCTTGAAATGAAATCCATGATTGCCCATTTGCAATCTGAGATAGAAACTTTAAAGAATCCAGTTGATTCCTTTTTAACCAAATGGATCGATACATTCGAAGCCATGCGCATGCTTCGGGTAAGTCGCCGCACTATCGACAATTATATCAAGGCCGGAAAACTTAAACCCGTTAGAATCAATAAACGGAATCACTTTGCCGTAACCGAAGTAAAAGGCCTGGTACATGTTCCTGAAACCCCAAAAATTAGAAGCTATCAGGATGACATCCAAACTATGCTTAAACAGGTGGCGAGGATGAATGAGATGGGTGAGGATTGGTAGATTGCATGAATTTTTCCATTTTTTGCATGCATTTCTAAAAAATCTCACTACCTTTGTATCCGAGCAATGGATTTACTCCGCCAACATATAAAGCAAGGTGAAGTGTATCGCCGTTCTGACCTGGAATATTATTCCACGGCCATAGATAGGCATTTGGCACAGCTCACTAAAGATGGAACATTGATAAAACTCAACCAAGGATTGTATTACGCGCCCAAACAATCAAAATTTGGGGCTGTTCCCCCGGATGACCGCCAAGTAGTAGAACGTTTTCTGAAGGACGAAGATTTTCTTTTGGTATCCCCAAATAGCTTTAATTCACTGGGGCTAGGACTAACACAGCTTTATAATACCACATGGGTTTACAACCATAAGCGCAAAGGCGAGTTTCAACTCAATGGAAAGACATTCGAATTCAAACTAAAATCCTCATTCCCTAAAAATATCTCAAGAGAATATTTGCTCGTTGATTTATTAAACAATTTGGACAACCTAGCAGAAGACCAATCCCAAGCAATAGAAAAACTGCCAAATAATGTACGTAGTTTTAATGCTGATGCTTTGATGAAGGCCACTCAGCAATATGGAACCGGCAAAACAAAGCGCACTTTAAAATCAATAGTTAGAAACGTACTCCAGCATGCTTGATTTTATTCATAACGACCCTGAATTTAAAGAGCTACTCTCAATTGTCTCTTCCCAAAAAGGAGTTGATATTACATTGGTTGAGAAAGACTATTGGATCATGCATGCATTGTATTCATTGCAGCAACAGGGAATAGAGTTTGAATTGAAAGGAGGAACTTCGTTATCCAAAGGATACGGGTTAATTCATCGCTTCTCAGAAGATATAGACATTCACATTCGTACAAATTTTGGTTTATCCATCGAAGGGAAAGAAGACAAGCCTCAAGTAAGAGCGGCACGTAAAGAGTTCTATGATGTGCTCGCCGATTCACTTTCGATAAATGGGATTATAGAAATTAAGAGGGATCATGATTTCGACGATACCGAAAAATACCGAAGCGGTGGAATTCGCTTGTATTATCAAAGTCATACACCAACACTTGAAGGACTTAAAGATGGGATTTTACTTGAGGCAGGATTCGACACAGTAACTCCAAACAAGCCCATCGATATTTCATCTTGGATATGGGAACACCTCGTCGCAATAAATGCAAGCAGTAATTATATCAACAATACAGCCATTGGAGTTCACTGTTATCATCCTGGCTATACGTTGATTGAAAAACTGCAAACCATCGTAAGGAAATATCGCAACAAGGACAATCCTGGCGCTACCGATGATAAAAACTTCATGCGTCAATACTACGATATTTATTGTTTACTGGGCAATGCTGAAATTCAAGAATTCATCGGAAGTCCAGAATACATAGCACACAAAGCAGCAAGGATAAAAGGCACTGACAATCTAATTCCTCTTAACGAACACCCTGCCCTTCAATTGAATGATTCAGAAAAAAGAGAATCATTTAAAAGTCGTTATTTATCAACTTCCAAGCTGTATTATAATGGTCAGCCCGATTTTGAAGAAATACTTGCAAGAATTGCTCTTCACTTGAACAGGTTATAAACCTAAATTAGTCGCGATTTTTTTGTAAAATTAATCATTGTTGAATTTGAGATGTTGCATTTTTTGCAACATCTCAACTATCCCAACTATTTCCAAAATGGAAATAGTTCCATTCGACAGCCAATTCTATCAACTACCGAGGAATACTCGGCAATTGAATCTATATTGTTTTTTTTTGCCATTTACACCCATTATCCCTATGGTAAAATAACCCTAACAATTAGCATATAAACCTAATTGTTTTTACTGTTGAATAGTTAATCCCTATTGATGCCTTTCGTTTGTTATATTTGAATATAACTAGACAAGTCGGAGGTAGACATGGATAATCTGTTTGGAACCAAGATTCGCTCATTACGGAAAGCTCAAGGATTGATGCAACGTCATGTGGCTTACCACTTAGACATTGATTCCCCTATGTTAAGCAATGTGGAACGGGGCGAACGAAAGGCACGCAGAGAATGGATCCCTAAACTGGCTCATTTACTTAAAGTCAATGAAGATGAACTACTGACCGCTTGGTTGGCTGACCGCATTCAAGAGCTTGTACAGGATGAAAAAGTAGCAAAAGACACCATTAGGACAGTAGCGACAAGAATGGGAATGAAAGTAAAATGATTGAAATTACTTTATAGATATTATCGCATAAGCAAAATCAAAGGTATGCTACGAAATATAATTTGTTACATCAGAACCACCACTTTAAGACCACTTAACCTATTGAATATCAATACTTTAAAAATTGTTCACCTCATTTATAAGGCAAACAAATAAAGTTGTTAACAAAATTTGGAAATATGAAAGACTTAACTATATCAGCTATCGATAGGCAGAACATTTTGAATAATAAGGAAGCGGTAGAAAATACACAGGCCTATTTAGGATTATCCGGAATGTTATTCCAAAATGAATACAGATACACAAAAAATCAAGTAGCAGAATTTTATTCAATTGATGTTTCAACTATTGATCGATACCTATCAAATAATGAAGAGGAACTAAAACATAATGGATACATCAATTTAAAAGGACCAACTTTAAAGGAATTTAAAAAAGAGTTTGGCTGGATGTTACAAGAAGGCTCAAAAGCGCCACAGCTAGGCGTTTTCAATTTTCGATCCTTTTTAAACTTGGGAATGTTACTTACAGAAAGTGAGAAAGCCAAGGCATTGCGAAGCAAAATCCTGGACATTGTAATTGATACATTAAATCAAAAAATAGGCGGATCAACCAAGTTTGTAAACCAAAGAGAAGAGGATTTTCTTATTGCAATGGCAAGGGAGCCAATTTATCGTAAAGAATTCACAGAAGCACTGAGTAAGTATTTGGACATGGGCAATTATAAATATGCAGTATATACAGATGCCATATACAAAGCCATTTTTTTAGAGAAATCCAACGAATATCGCGCCATTCTCAAATTGGAAGATTCTGAAAATGTTCGAGATACTATGTATTCTGAAGTGCTAAGATTGATTGCATCTTTTGAAATAGGAATTGCCGATTTAATGAAACAAAAAAGTGAAGAGCTAAATAGAAAACTACAACCTTCTGAATTGAATCAAATTATTGATTCTTTTGCCAAACAAAGAGCTTGGATTCCTCAAATTGAAGACGCTAGAAATAAAATGGCGAGCAGGGATTATGGATTGAGAAATATCATTCACGAACGTCTTAAACCATATATCAACTCTTTAAGCGCTTCTGACTATGATAAGTTTTTAGGAGATAAAAGTCGAGATCTACTCCAAAGAGTAATTGAAAATCCTGAATTGCTAGATGTATTCAAACGACTAAAAGACAGATAATATGGCATTCATGTACTTTGATACAGTTCATGCCATTGAAGTGCACGATGAAATAATTAATAACTCTGGCGGTGTGCTAGGCATACTGAACATTGGTCTTTTAGAAAGCACATTAGAACATGTTCAAAATGATTTTTATTACCCCGAAATAGAGCATAAACTAACGCATCTATTCTATTCAATAAATAAAAACCATAGTTTTCAAGATGGCAATAAAAGAGCATCAATCGCTTTGTCGGCTTATTTTCTAGAAATTAACAACGGTGATTTTAGGGTAGAAAGATTCATTTCTGAAATGGAAAATATAGCAGTTGATGTTGCCGATAATAGAATCGATAAAGACTTATTATTTGAAATAATCAATTCTATAATTTATGAGGATGACTATACTGAAGAATTAAAAATAAAAATCATCAATGCGAAGTTGATGTGATATAAATAATTGCCAAAACGGAGAGAGAGGTCCCAAACCCTTCGGAGAAATACAAACAAACCAATTTGAATTATATTACCAATGACAAGAGAACAAGAAAGAGATGAGCTGCACCGCACCATCTGGCAAATAGCAAACGACTTACGCGGCAGTGTTGACGGATGGGATTTTAAGTCCTACGTACTTGGGATGTTGTTTTACAGGTTCATTTCAGAGAACCTAACTTCTTACATCAATAAAGAAGAGCAACGAACCGGACATAAGAATTTTGACTATGCTGCTATCTCTGACAAAGATGCTGAACTGGGCAGAACGGACACCATAAAAGAGAAAGGATTTTACATATTGCCTTCCGAGTTGTTTGTAAATGTTCGCAAGAAGGCAAAGGCAGATGAAAACCTGAATGAAACTTTAAGCCGTGTTTTTAAGAACATCGAGAACTCTGCTAAAGGAACGGATAGCGAAGATGACCTAAAAGGTTTATTTGATGATATTGATGTAAACAGCAACAAGCTCGGTGCAACCGTAACCAAACGCAATGAGGTATTGGTAAAAATTATGGATGCCATTGGAGGATTGCAGTTCGGCGATTATCAAGAAAATACAAATGATACCTTTGGCGATGCTTACGAGTTTCTGATGACCATGTATGCAAGCAATGCAGGTAAATCTGGGGGAGAGTTCTTTACACCGCAAGAAGTATCTGAGCTATTGGCAGAAATTACGGTAGTTGGCAAAAAGCAAGTAAACAAAGTATATGACCCTGCCTGTGGTTCCGGTTCCTTGCTGTTGAAGTTTGCAAAAGTATTAGGCAAGGATAATGTAAGACAGGGATTTTACGGACAGGAGGTAAATATTACCACGCACAATCTCTGCCGCATCAATATGTTTTTGCACGATATCAATTACGAAAAATTTGATATCGCACACGGAGATACCTTAACCGATCCACGACATTGGGATGATGAACCGTTTGATGCTATTGTTTCAAATCCACCCTACTCGATTAAATGGGAAGGTGATGCCAACCCACTTTTAATTAATGATCCACGCTTTGCACCTGCTGGAGTGCTCGCTCCCAAAAGCAAAGCCGACCTGGCCTTTACCTTGCACATGTTGCATTGGCTTTCTACATCTGGTACAGCAGCTATTGTTGAGTTTCCAGGTGTTTTGTATCGTGGTGGCGCAGAACAAAAAATCCGTAAATACCTTATTGACAACAATTATATTGATGCGGTAATACAGCTACCTCCTGATTTATTCTTTGGTACTACTATCGGTACTTGCATTATTGTATTGAAGAAAAGCAAGAAAGACAACGCGACTTTATTCATTGATGCCTCAGCCGAGTTTGTAAGAGGTGGTAATAAAAATAAACTAACCGATACCAACCGAAAAAAAGTATTGAACGCATACATTGAACGAAAAGATCATGACCATTTTGCGAAGTTGGTATTGAACAAAGATATTGAAGACAATGATTACAATATTGCCGTAAGCAGTTATGTAGAGCAAGAGAATACTATAGAAGAAGTAGATATTGAAGTACTGAATGCACATATTGCTGAAATGGTAATTAAGCAAAATAAATTGCGCACAGCCATTGACGAAATTATTGCAGATTTAGAAGGAGGTGCGAATGAGTAAGATAGATGAATTAATAAATCAACTATGCCCTAACGGGGTTACATATTACGAATTGAGAGAGCTTTTTAAGATTTCTCGTGGCAGAGTAATGTCAAAAGAATATTTGCGTGATAATGCAGGTAATTATCCTGTTTATTCTTCACAGACAGCAAATAATGGTCAAATTGGCAAAATAGCAACTTTTGACTTTGATGGCGAGTATCTTACATGGACTACAGATGGTGCTAATGCTGGAACTATTTTTTACAGAAACGGAAAATTCAGTGTTACAAATGTTTGCGGATTATTAAAAGCAACATCAAATAAAATAGATCCCAAATTTGCCTATTACATCTTGTCTGTAAATATGAAAAATTATGTGAGCTCCGGTATGGGTAATCCAAAACTAATGAGTAATGTAGTTGAAAAAATTAAAATTCCCATTCCACCACTCGCCATCCAAGAAGAAATCGTAAAGATCTTAGATACCTTTACAACATTAGAAGCGGAGCTGGAAGCGGAGCTGGAAGCGGAGCTGGAAGCTAGAAAAAAACAATACACTTTTTACCGTGATTCTTTATTAAGTTTTGAAGGAAAGGATGTGGAGTGGAAGACGCTAGGGGAAGTAGGTGAATTTGTTAGAGGTAACGGATTGCAAAAAAAGGATTTTACTGAAAGTGGAGTTGGTTGTATTCACTATGGTCAGATTTATACACACTACGGAACATATGCCGATAAAACCAAGACTTTCGTATCTCCCGAACTCGCAAAGAAATTAAAGAAGGCTAGTAAGAATGATTTAGTAATAGCAGGTGTAAGTGAAAATGTAGAGGATGTATGTAAGGCTGTAGTTTGGTTGGGTGATGAAGATATTTGTATCAGTGGAGATGCATTCATATTTAAACACAAACAAAATCCAAAGTTCATTGGATATCTGTTTCAAACTAGTATGTTTTTGGAGTTTAAAAAGAAATATGCTCAAGGTGCTAAAGTTACACGATTACAAAGTGGAAGCCTGCCAAAATATTTAATACCTATTCCACCAATAGAAGAACAAGAAAGGATTGCAAATTCTTTAGATAAACTTGACACATTGATTAACAATATTTCAATTGGCTTACCGGCGGAAATTAAATCTCGCAGAAAGCAATATGAGTACTACCGAAATCAGTTATTGACCTTTAATTCTGTAAACAATGAATAAGTACAATATAGTTGCCGAAAGTGCTGAAAGTACTGTTGTTGCTGAATATCAGTCTCCCTATAAAAGAGAAACAACCTACCAGACCGAAGACCAGTTAGAAAAAGCATTCATTGCCCTGCTTCAAAATCAGGCTTACGAATATTTAGCGATTAGCAGCGAAACTGAGCTTGTCAACAACCTTCGCTTGCAATTGCAAAAACTGAATAATTACACTTTCAGCGATAACGAATGGGAACATTTTTTCAAAAGTAAAATTGCAAATCAAAATAGTGGCATTGTAGAAAAAACAACGCTGATACAAGAGGATCATGTTCAGATTTTGGATTGCGACAATGGCACCAAAAAGAATATTTATCTGTTAGACAAATCTAATATCCATAACAACCAACTGCAAGTACTCAATCAATATGAAGTGGCAGATGGGAAACGCCCCAACCGTTATGATGTAACGGTTTTAGTAAATGGATTACCATTAGTACATATTGAATTAAAGAAACGCGGAATCGATATCAAAGAAGCATTCAATCAAATCAACCGTTACAACAGAGAATCATTTTGGGCAGGTTCCGGCTTATTTGAATATGTGCAACTCTTTGTAATCTCCAATGGTACCTACACCAAGTATTACAGCAATACAACAAGGAATTCGCATATCAAAGAACAGAGTCAAAGTGGCCCTAAAAAAGGCAAGCGCACCAGCAATAGCTTTGAGTTTACCTCATGGTGGGCAGATGCCAATAATAGACCAATTACTGACTTGATGGATTTTGGTCGCACATTTTTTGCTAAGCACTCCTTATTAAACATCATTTGCAAGTATTGCGTTTTCACTACTGATAAATTGTTGTTGGCCATGCGACCTTATCAGATAGTAGCCACTGAAAGAATATTAGGGAGAATCAATGTTGCCAATAATTACAAAACTTATGGAACCATTGATGCAGGTGGTTATATCTGGCATACTACCGGAAGCGGTAAAACACTTACATCATTTAAAACAGCCCAGCTAGCAAGTAAACTTCCTTTTATAAACAAGGTGCTTTTTGTGGTGGATAGAAAAGACCTGGATTATCAAACCATGAAGGAGTATGATAAGTTTGAAAAAGGGGCTGCCAACAGTAATACCAATACTTCTATCCTAAAAAAACAGCTTAGCGACCCAGGTGCTAATATCATCATCACAACGATTCAGAAACTTTCCATTCTGATAAAGAAAGAAAGGAATCACAGCTTATTTAGTGAGCCTGTAGTGATCATTTTTGACGAGTGCCACCGTTCGCAGTTTGGAGATATGCACCAAGCCATTACCAAGGCATTTAAGAAGTACTACTTATACGGTTTCACCGGCACTCCCATTTTTGCTATTAATGCAAGCAGCAGCAACAAGCCGAATCTAAAAACCACAGAGCAAGCTTTTGGCGTTAAGCTACACACCTATACCATAGTTAACGCCATCAATGATAAAAATGTACTTCCCTTTCGGATTGATTATGTGTCAACTATGAAAGAGCAGGAAAACATCAAAGATGAAAAGGTTTGGGATATTGATAGAGAGCGAGCTTTGGCAGAACCCAAACGCATTACCAATGTGGTTAATTATATTCTGGATCATTTCGACCAAAAGACCAAGCGAAACAGTAAGCCATATAGTTTCTCGTCACTTAAGAATATTTTCGAAATAGCATCAGCTAAAGACAGGGATAAAATCGAAGAAGTAAAAACCAAGATAGCACTCTCTGGCTTCAATTCCATATTTGCCGTAAGCTCCATTGACTTCGCCAAGTTGTATTACAATGAGTTCAAAAAGCAACAGCTGTCCTTGCCGGAAATTCAGCGGTTAAAAGTTGCTACCATTTTCAGCTTTGGAGTAAACGATGAAGAGGAAGATGGACTACCAGATGAAAATTCAGAAGGCACTGAGGGGCTGAGTGTTTCGGACAGGGATTTTCTAGAAACAGCCATTAGTGATTACAATCAGATTTTCACAACCAATTACGATACATCATCCGATAAATTTCAGAACTACTACAAAGATGTGTCGTTAAGAATGAAGAATCGGGAGATTGATTTACTCATTGTAGTAAACATGTTCCTCACTGGTTTTGATGCCACTACATTGAATACATTGTGGGTTGATAAGAACTTGCGCCTGCATGGACTGTTGCAAGCTTATTCAAGAACCAACCGTATATTAAATTCTGTAAAAACTTTCGGAAATATTGTTTGCTTCAGAAATCTGGAAAAAGCAACCAATGAAAGCATTGCATTATTTGGAGATAAAGAAGCCGGTGGAATTGTATTGCTAAAAACCTTTGATGAATATTATAACGGATACAATGATGGCAAAAAAGACATTCCTGGCTATGTATCGTTAATCGATGAGCTAACTACAAAGTACCCGGTGGGTGAACCGATAATAGGAGAACAGAATCAGAAATCGTTTATCAAGCTTTACGGGGCAATATTAAAAGCAAAGAATATCCTTTCTGCCTTTGATGAATTTAAAGGAAAAGAAATATTGAGTGACAGAGATGTGCAGGATTACCACAGCATGTATATCAATCTTTATCACGAGTTTCGGAATAAAAAAACTGGTGATGCAGAAAACGTAAATGACGACATCGTATTTGAGATGGAGCTCATTAAACAGGTAGAAATTAATATTGACTACATCATTGAATTGATTAAAAAATATCATGAAAGTCACCTCAAAGACAAAGAAATCCGCATCACCATCAGTAAGGCGATAGATTCCAGTGTTGAATTACGAAACAAAAAGGATCTCATAGAGAAATTCATTCTTTCACTTACTCCAGGTACAGATGTTTCAAATGATTGGCAGAACTTTATTGAGGAGCAAAAAATTGAAGAATTAAATCAGATTATTCAGGATGAAAATCTTGACAAAGACGAAACGTACAAATTCATAAAAAATGCTTTTAGAGATGGTTATGTACAAACAACTGGAACAGGATTAGTGAAAATCCTTCCACCTGTCTCAAGATTTTCACCCTCTGGAGAAAGAACACAAAAAAGAGACACGGTTATTGAAAAAATAAGAGCGTTTTTCAATCGTTTCTGGGATATTTCAAGTGGCACATTGGAATAATCTAGTAATCCTACAGAAATTCCCACGGAACTTTCGGAATTCCATGGGAATCTTGTGGTAAAATCAACTGAAAAAATCGGAATTTTCGAGATATTCTAGTAATTCCAAGGAATCATCATCGTATTCGTAGGTAACGGTGATATCTGCATCGATATCATCTTCGTCTTTTTCATCTTCTGCGTTTTCAATAACCTCATTCAGCATCCCAATAAGTGATTTGAAATAATAGTGCCCCAGATGCGCTTCCGTATCAATACCATATACTGACATGTGCTCCTGTACTTGCTCCCAAATATTGAGTAAAGTTTTGTGGTGACGCTTGAATGAAGCTAAATCCATTTCAATTTCTTCGTAATCAAATTCATCCAGATTTACTCGCTCCTTAGCGATCCAACTTTTTAAGCCGTGGTTGATTTTCGGCGTTTATTTGCCGATACAAAAACGGGAGAAGATGGAGCCAAGAATTTCTTCTACATCGATGATGCCGGTGATGGAACCCAAAGCCTGGATTGCACCGCGGATATGAAACGCCATTAAATCCCCGCTTAAACCCGAATCCAAACCTGCCAAAACCAACTCCAAATCCTCAATACAGCGACGCAATGCATCTGCATGACGCAAAT
>CAYUNO010000012.1:0-21355 GCA_964446075.1 uncultured Flavobacteriaceae bacterium
AGAGAAGAATTTCTAAAAGTGCAAGAAAAATTCTTTTTATGTGCCCGTGAAAAAGGTCACAAGGAAGAGTTAATTACCGAGGTATGGCACCAAATTGAAAGTTTTGCGGGCTATAGTTTTGCCAAAGGGCACAGCGCAAGTTATGCGGTGGAAAGTTATCAGAGTTTGTTTCTAAAGGCCTACTATCCTCTTGAGTTTTACACGGCGGTTATTAATAATTTTGGAGGATTCTATCGCACAGAATTTTATATTCATGCTGCAAGAAAAAGCGGTGCCATCATTGAAGCTCCGTGTATCAACAACAGCCATCTTTTAACCAACATTGAGGGGAATACCTTGTGGCTTGGATTGGGATTGGTGGATGGACTGGAGGAAAAATTGATACAGCGTATCATCGACTCTAAAAATCAAGAAGGCGCATTCACTTCCATCGCCAATATTAAGTCTAGAATAGAGCCAGGAATTGAACAATTTAAACTGCTAGTACAAGTAGGGGCTCTTCGAAATTTAGGATTACCCCGCAAATCGCTCTTTTGGGAAATTCATGCTCTGTACGGTCCTAAAAAGAAAAGCATCGCCACCCCCAAATTATTCGAAGAAACACCCAAAGAATACGAATTACCCTCCTTTGAAGATTCTTGGTTAGAGATTGCTCACGACCAACTTCAGTTGCTGGGGTTCACCTTATACAGTCCTTTCCACCTTATCCAAGGCTCTCCGTTTACTAAGGAAAATGCACCGTTTGGCGCAGACAACCCCCATTTATCAACTATTCGAAGTAGGCACTTCCCTCAACTTCTTGGCAAAAAAATATACCTAGAGGGCTATTTAGTAACGGTAAAACCTACCCGAACAACGGGTGGTAAGGAAATGAATTTTGGCACCTGGTTAGATGCCGATGGTTACTATTTTGATACAATCCACTTTCCACCATCTATTGCGGTATCCCCATTTCGAGGACGAGGTGTTTACCGAATTTGGGGTGTAATTACCCAAGACTTTGGCGTGTTTAATCTAGAAGTTATCAAACAACAAAAACTACCCTACCAATCAGACCCTCGATTTGAATAAAAAAGGAGCTCTACAGAACTCCTTTTAATTGAAAACCTATTAAGTTATACTAATTGTACAAATACAAAATCTATACAATCATAATAAACTAAAAATAGTATTAGTGGTGATGACCACCTTGGCCATGAACGTGGCCGTGATCTAACTCCTCATCGGTTGCTTCGCGAATGGACATAACCTTTCCAGTAAAGTTCAGGGTTTGACCAGCCAATGGATGATTGAAATCCATCGTTACGATATTTTCATCAAACGAAACTACTTTACCGTCTAATGGATTTCCTTCTTGGTCTTGCATCGGCAACATCGCACCTACCTGCAATAAATCATCTGGAACATCATCACCGCCGAATACGCTACGAGGTAAATTTATTACCCAATTATTATCGTACTCTCCGTACCCTTCTTCAGCTGTTAAAGAAAAAGTAAAATTATCGCCGATTTTCAATCCATTTAAATTCTCATCAAAAGCGGGTAAAGTTTGACCAATTCCGTGGATAAACATCAAAGGATTGGCTTCTTCGGCAAAATCAGCGACCTCGCCGTTGGTCAATGTAAGCGTATAAGTAACACCTACTACATGATTGGGGGAAATTTGTTGCATAGTTAAAAAACACTGCAAGTTAACTTGATTTGTCGCCCCTACCAAAAAAGCACAATAACATTTATGGATTGTGTATAACTATTACCAATAATACTTGGCATCCACGGAGAAGATTTTACTATTTTGCAGTAGCATGAATTTCGATCCACAACAACGGATTTCACAACTCACACAGCAGTTAATTGACCATAATTATCGGTACTACATATTAGCAGAACCCAGTATTTCCGACCAAGAATTTGATTTACTACTCAAGGAATTAGAACATCTGGAAGAACAGTTCCCGCAATTTAAATGGAGCAACAGTCCAACCCAAACGGTAGGCGGTGGATTGTTAGAGGAATTCAAGACCGTACCACACAAACGCAGAATGCTTTCTCTGGGTAACACATACTCTAAGGAGGAACTTGCCGATTTCAATCAACGGGTTTGTGAATCCTTAGGGATAAACGAGGTGGAATATGTGTGTGAACTAAAAATTGACGGATTGGCGATTTCCATCTTTTATCAAAACGGCAAATTAGTACAAGCGGTAACTAGAGGCGATGGTTTTCAGGGCGATGATGTTACAGAAAACGTAAAAACGATACGATCGCTTGCGCATACATTATCGGGAGATTATCCGGAAGAGTTTGAAATACGCGGAGAAATTTTCATGCACCGAAAAGGATTTGAAAAACTCAATGAACAACGTGCATTGCAAGGAGAACCGCTCTATGCCAACCCAAGAAACGTTGCATCCGGTTCGTTAAAAATTAAAGATCCCAGCGAAGTTGCGAAACGACCGTTGGATATTACCCTGTATCACTTTTTAAGCGACCAGAATCCGTTTGAAACCCATTGGAAATCCTTGGAATCGGCCAAAAACTGGGGAATTAAAACGCCTGAAAACAGCAGACTTTGCAAGGGGCTAGAAGAAGTTTTCGCTTTCTTAGATTATTGGGATGAAGCCAGAAAATCCTTGAGCTACGATACCGATGGTGTAGTAATTAAAGTTAATAATTTTCGATATCAACAAGAATTAGGGTTTACCGCCAAAGTTCCACGTTGGGCTATCGCGTATAAATTTCAAACCGAAACCGCATGCACCCAACTAAATGGGATAACCTACCAAGTAGGTAGAACTGGTGCTATTACTCCCGTTGCAGAACTTACTCCTGTTGCCCTATTAGGTACAACAGTGAAGCGAGCTAGCTTACACAATGCCAACGAGATTCAACGCCTGGGCATTGCTGTAGGTGATTATGTTTTTGTTGAAAAAGGCGGAGAAATTATACCCAAAATTGTGGGTGTGGATTTTTCACGTAGAGCAGAAAATACCGCGGAGGTAGATTTCATTACTCATTGTCCCGAATGCAATTCGGAACTCATCCGCAACGAAGGTGAAGCCCAGCATTACTGCCCAAACTCAGAGGAGTGTCCACCCCAAGTAATCGGAAAAATTGAACATTTTGTTGCGCGCAAGGCCATGGACATCCAAAGTATTGGTAGCGAAATGGCAGAAACACTCTATCGTAATGGATTAGTAAAACGAATTCCCGATTTATACAACATAACCTTGGAACAATTACTTACGCTAGATCGTATGGGTCAAAAATCGGCACAGAATATTATCGATGGAATTCAAGCCAGTAAGGCACAACCGTTTGAACGCGTTTTGTTTGGACTTGGAATCCGATATGTAGGCGAAACCGTTGCAAAAAAATTATCACAGGCGTTATTAAACATCCATTCAATACAGAATTCGAGCGTTGAACAACTAGTTCAAATCGATGAGATTGGACAGAGAATCGCTGAATCTGTGGTAGCCTATTTCCAAGAAGAAAAAAACAATCAAGACATACAATTATTGATCGAGCACGGTCTAATTTTTACCACCCAAGCAAAGGAGAGTTTAGGCAATTCTTTGCAAGGCAAGACCTTCGTTATTTCTGGTGTATTCGCCAACTTTGAGCGAGACGAAATCAAAGCGATGATTGAATCCCATGGCGGCAAAGTGGGTTCCGGAGTAACGGGAAAAACCAATTACTTAGTTACTGGTGACGGCATCGGCCCTTCAAAACTTCAGAAGGCACAAAATTTAAAAGTGGCAATTATAGACGAACAACAACTCCTAACCCTGATCAACCATGAGTAAAACCGGAATTGTTTCAACCATTATTGGAAAATTACACAAAAGAAAAGCCAAACAATTCGGCAAACTCAACTTTGCACCAAACTACCAACGATCCAAATCGTTTGCCTTAATTTGGAACGGACAAACAACAACCTCTGAAAAAATACAAATCCAAGAGTTCATCAAGGAATTGTTGGCCGATGGGAAACAGGTAACTCGATTGGTTTATTTCGATGTAAAAAAGAAAGAAGAAATCCCCTTAGTCCCCGAAGCGAACATGTATTATTTGGGTAAATGGGACTTTGATAAAACCCGATTCCCCAAAAGCGATTCAATTAAAAATGTATTACGTAGGGATTACGATTTCTTGATATCCTTTGATTTATCGGGCGATTGGCATTATGTGGGCATGGCAGCCGTAGGTAAAGCAGCTTGTAAAATCGGATATTATCAGCCACAACACTTAAGTGTTTATGACATCCTCCTTCGTCAAAATTCGGAGAAGCCCAATTTGAATCAGTACCTTTGTGGAATTAAAGATACCTTAGCAAAATTAGGATGAGAGAGTTAATTGGAACCGGAACCGCATTAATCACCCCCTTCAAGAAAGATTTCAGCATCGATTTCGAAGCACTGGGAAAAATTGTTGAGCATCAAATTGCCAATGGTACCAACTACTTGGTGGTACTTGGAACCACAGGCGAAAGTGCAACGCTTTCCAAAGCAGAACAGCAACAGGTGATTGCCTGCATCAAAGAAGCAAATGCAAATCGATTGCCGTTGGTTTTGGGAATTGGAGGGAATAACACCTCGGCAATGGAAGAATCCTATAGCACTTCAGACCTTTCCGGTTTCTGTGCTATTTTATCGGTAAGTCCCTACTACAACAAACCCAACCAAGAAGGTATTTATCAACATTATAAAGCCTTAAACAAAGTAGCAAAACTTCCAATTATCATTTACAATGTACCCGGAAGAACAGGGTCCAATATGTCGGCCGAAACCCAGTTACGCTTAGCAGAACTGCCAAACATCGTTGCTACCAAAGAAGCCTCGGGGAATATGGAACAAGTTATGACGATCTTGTCCAAAAAACCAGATGATTTTCTAGTGATTAGTGGCGATGATGCTCTGACCTTCCCCATTACTGCCTGCGGAGGCAGCGGTGTAATTTCCGTAATTAATCACGCCTACCCCAAAACGTTTACTGCCATGGTACAGGCCGCATTGATGGGTGATATGCACACTGCTCGCACACTACACAATAAAACCGTGGAAGGAAGCATCGCTATTTTTGCCGATGGTAGTCCTGGTGGGATAAAAACCATGCTGAACGAAATGGGACTATGCGAAACTACCGTAAGACCGCCCTTGTGGGCCGTGAATGCTTCCGTAGAATCAAATTTACGTCGATTAGCTACCTTAGGTTTATAATTGCGCCATGAACCCGAATTTAAATCCCAATTCAGAACCATTGAATTCCACCGAAAAGGAAATCGAACGTGTTTTACGTCCGGCAGATTTTGGTGATTTTTCGGGTCAGCCGGCTATCATCGAAAACTTACGAGTTTTCGTACAAGCCGCCATACAGCGCGGCGAAGCACTTGACCATTTATTGCTTCATGGCCCTCCAGGCTTAGGGAAGACCACCTTATCCCATATTGTAGCCAATGCCATGGGTAGTAGTATGAAAATCACCTCCGGTCCAGTGCTTGAAAAACCAGGTGATTTGGCAGGATTATTAACCAATCTGCAAAAAGGCGACGTACTATTTATCGATGAAATACACCGATTAAGCCCCGTAATTGAAGAATATCTGTATTCGGCGATGGAAGATTACCGAATTGATATTATGATTGACACAGGTCCCAACGCAAGATCGGTACAAATTGCACTGCAACCGTTTACATTGGTGGGTGCTACAACCCGTTCAGGTATGTTAACCGCACCACTTCGAGCACGTTTTGGAATTACCTGTAGGTTAGAATATTACGATGCCGAAACTTTAAGCGGTATCGTTATGCGAAGTGCTTTCATTCTGAATACCCCCATAACCGAAGAAGCAGCTTTTGAAATTGCACGGAGATCACGAGGGACCCCGAGAATTGCCAATGCATTATTGAGACGAACCCGCGATTTTGCTCAAATCAAGGGAGATGGAAGAATTACCATCGAAATTGCAAAAATGGCACTTACGGCATTGAATGTGGATGCCAATGGCTTGGACGAAATGGATAACAAGATTTTAACCACCATCATCGACAAATTCAAAGGCGGGCCGGTTGGTTTAAATACAATCGCCACCGCTGTTGGTGAGGATGCTGGTACCATTGAAGAAGTATACGAACCGTTCTTAATCCAAGAAGGATACCTACAACGGACTGCCCGTGGCAGGGAAGCTACTGCACACGCATACAAACATTTAGGAAAATTGGATAGGAAAAATCCCAATACCTTGTTTTAAAAATAGTTATTCATTGGTCTCATTCCTCTGAGTCGTTTACCCAATTATAAAATCGATGAACCCAGCGGCCGATATTGCTATCAAAATAAAACAATGGGCCGAAGAATTAGGTTTTCTAGCTTGTGGAATAACCTCTGCTAGACCTATTTCACCAGAAGATCAAGAAAAATTAAACCAATGGTTGGATGCGGGTTTTCATGGCGAAATGCACTACATGGAAAATCATCGAGAAAAACGTATTCATCCCACCGAATTAGTTGAAGGTGCACAATCAGTAATTTGCTTAGCTTATAATTATTTCCCGAATTCACCCAACCAAACGGTAGAAAACAGTCCAAAGATTGCAAAATACGCTTGGGGAGAAGACTATCATCGTGTTGTAAAGGATAAGGTTTTCCATTTAATGCAAAAAATCGCCGTTGAAATTCCAAACTTCCAAGGCAGGGGCTTCACCGATTCGGCACCTATTATGGAAAGACAACTGGCAGCCAGAGCTGGATTAGGATGGATTGGGAAAAACAGTTTATTACTTCGAAAAGGAATAGGTAGTTTTTTCTTTTTAGCGGAAATAATCTGCAACCTTACGTTACCCGAAGACAACCCTATTATCACGGATCATTGTGGCACTTGTACGGCTTGTATAGATGCTTGTCCAACACAAGCTATTGTTCAACCTCAAGTGATAAATAGCAACCTTTGTATTTCCTATCAGACAATTGAAAAAAAAGGCCCCTCTGATTTACCCATTGAGCAACAACAGGGCTGGATCTACGGTTGCGATATTTGTCAGGATGTATGCCCATGGAATCGTTTTTCCGAACCCACTTTAGAAAAAAGATTTGAATCCCGGCCCTACGCACATGCAGATACCGATAAGTGGCAACAATGGATTGAAAATCCAAGTACATTCAAGCAGTTGCTAAAATCTACCGCGGCTGAACGCACCGGGCATGTGAAACTATTGGCTGAAGCACAGCGATTTTTGAATAACTCGCCTAACATCAGGGAATCTAATTCTGCAAATCCTAGTAAATAACATGAAAACGGTATCCAAAGCGTTTTGCATATTGATACCGAAAAACTGAAATCCTTAAATAAATTCGTACTAATTTATCCTGTAGATTCAACCGCTTTAATCGGGAATGTAACTACAAATGTTGTCCCAGTTTCCAACTGCGTTGTATAATTAATTTCTCCTCCAAATTGTTCTACCATTTTCTTCACCATCGCTAAACCTAAACCCATTCCGCTATTCTTGGTTGAAAAATTTGGTGAGAAAATTCTTTCTCGCAAAGACTCCGGTATTCCTTTTCCGTTGTCTTTAATATTAACCGCTACAAGGTGTTTATCAGCAATCTTTGCATTGTGTAATTCCTCTACCCATACAGTAATTACACCCTCCCTATCTTCAGGGATTGCTTGAACAGCATTTTTAAGAATATTATTAAAAATCCGCACCAACATATTCGCATCCGCCCAAACAGAAATCTCACCTAATTCCCCGATTATTTTTGGTTTTACAGCGTTTTCCCTACCCATCAAAGCAACCGAATCTCTCAAGGTTTGTGATAAATTCACCAACCCTAACTGCGGGTCAGGCATTTTAGCAAAGGAAGAAAACTCTTCGGCCATTTCGCTCAGCGCGTCAATCTGTCGAATCAGTAAATCCGATGTTTTTTGAATTTTATCTTTTAAGTTATCGTCATTGCGTTGAATAGAATATTGCAAATGTTGCAGGGATAATCGCATTGGAGTTAATGGATTTTTAATTTCGTGGGCAACCTGTTTGGCCATTTCCCGCCATGCTCCTTGTCGTTCGCTTTCTGCCAAACGATTCAAACTGGCATCCAACTCATCCAACATTTTGTTATACTCTCTTACCAACAATCCAATTTCGTCGTTTCTATCCCATTGCAAGGCTTGATTTCGTTCTCCGATTTTCACCAAAGACATTTGCTTACGAATAATATTTAATGGCAATGCAATTCGTTGTGCTAGCAAATAAGCCACTAAAATTGCAATTGCAAAAACCACGGCAAATAGATTCAAAATAGTAACCGTGTAATCAGAAATCTCTCGAAATAAATCTCTCCGATTTGAAAAATAAGGCAAATTCAAATACCCTTTAATATTCAAATCCTTGTCGAACAAAGCCGTGTAGGACGATAAATAATTTAACTCTCCCAATTGCTCATTTACCACGGCAGCCGAAGACCCCCGTCCTTGAAGCATTGAATAGACTTCCGGGTTCATTAATGGTGCCTTAATATTTGATTCAATTAATTGATCGTTAGTTGATGCAAACAATTGACCATCGGCAGTATACAGATTGATATCCGTATTGTAGTAATCTCCTAAATCATACATAAGCGCCGTGTAATTGCGTTCAAATACTGCATTAATGTTCACTTTCGTGGTTAACATTTGAGCAATTTTAGAAGTTTTATCACGAAGTGCACTCACCTGATCTCGTGTATAATTTTGAACAAAATAATTTACTGTTACCAATAAAACCACAACAAATGTTGCAAAAACAATCCAGGTTACATATAACTGTAATCGAGAGCTGATGTATAAATCTTTACTATTGGGAATAGGGAATCTTGACTTCAATCCATGAAGTATTCTTAAGTGGCTATGGCCTTTGCCACTAAATCTCAAAAACTCATGTTGTAGCCATAATAATAGATAGTAAAACAATACCAAAACAATCCCTGCCAATGCCATTAATGTAAAGCCAGACATGGAAGCTAACCAACCTGTGTACTTTCTTGACAAAACGATGGAGTTCTTATTGGAATCGAATAAGACGTAGTGATTTGTGCTTTCTTGATCGTCATCAAAAAATCCCGAATCTTGGAATTGAAGTAACACTGGATAATCAAAATTCCCGTAATTCCTGCTTAATTTTTTATCTACGTAGATACCAAAACTATATTGATTATCATTATAGAGTTTCTGTAAATTCCCATTGCCAATAATTTGGGCTAACCTTCCTTCTGCCGAAGAAATTCTTGGGGTTAGAATAACAAAATAAACTCCTAAAAAACTCTCCGCATCGGCTACTTCAAATCTTCCCAGATAACTTCCTTTTAATTTCAAATCATTAACTCGCGAGAATCGCGCAGTTACAGGAACGCAATTGTTGCTTTGATACAATGTATTTAGCAATGGATAATCGTAGGCATTTTGACTTCTATAATTTCTACCTAAAGCATTGTAATCTAAAATTTGAATATCAAATGCGCCACT
Source organism: uncultured Flavobacteriaceae bacterium (assembly GCA_964446075.1). Classification (GTDB taxonomy): domain Bacteria; phylum Bacteroidota; class Bacteroidia; order NS11-12g; family UBA955; genus JAGKXC01. The sequence continues at coordinate 9,505 of CAYUNO010000012.1, forward strand.
TAATTGTGTGAAATACAATTCGCGTAGACGCTTTTCAAATTGATCTTTTGTTTCATCAAAACAAGTGTAATAGTCTACTATACCCTTATCGGTTGTGAGCAACCATTCCAATCTAGCCATCTGCGATAACGCATCGTAATCACCTCCCAATAGAATTTCATTGGCCAACATTTTACGCGTTTTCTGTTCCTTTTCGCTAGAATAATATTGGAGCAGCACGCTCACCATCAAACATGGAACTAGCACTTTAAAAGCAATAGAAATCCATGCTTTCCTCGTGAATAAAAACCACTCTGCAAGAAGCCAAAACAAAGAAAATATTATCCAAGGAATGATTACTGATTCGGAGATGGAACCTTGAAACAACCAAGCTGCGGCCAAAACAATTTGAAGCAAGGAAAAATTACGAAGCATCCAAGGCTTTAAGGTTTTTAAATAGGCCCAACTTATATCAATAAATTGGAATTTGGCAATAAATAGAATCGCTAAAATGAATATTCCGAATGCAGTAAACTGATTCAGTCTATGAAACTGATGAAATTGAAAATTTATATCCCCATTAACAACTACATCCTGCGTAATTAACAATAATTTAAATAAAATCCAATAAGAAGCTTGCGCTGACAAGGTAATTGCAACTAACTTCAGATAATATTTATCACTTTTAAATCCAAATTGTTCGAAAGCTGCTTTTGAATTAAGTGCGATAAACAACACCACCAAAGACATGAGCAATAGCAAGCCCAAACTACTATTCCATAATTCTTTACCACTAAATATAGCGGAATTAAATACATCCCAATTGCTTATTGAATTTAATGTTAATCCTATTTTAAAAGCGTAAATCACTAATAAATAGGTGGCAAGAATGATCAATTTAATTACTACAAAACTCCATCTACTTTGTATACATCGATTTAAACCTCTAATAAAGAAAAATAGGGATACAATAAACAGCAAATCCCATAACCAGAAGGGCTTTTGATGAATTGAAATTAAGTGAAATAACGGTAATGACTCAGTTATTACTGGGACACTTTGTTCAATTGGATTTGGACTTACTTTAAATACCGTTTCCCTATTCACCATTGAATCGTTAACATTTGCCGATAAGGGCAGTTGCGATTCTTTGGTTATCAATAAAACGTATACAAGTTCGATGGGTCCCTGTCTATATCGCCAAATTCCAACACTTTTATTGCCTATGGATTCTACCGTAATTGAGTCAACAGATCCTGGTTTTATATTGTAATCTGAAGAAGTCCAGAAAATGGGTTTTTTATCATGAAAGACAAATACTTCCAGGGGCTTGAGATATAATTGTAATTTAATGAATCTACTAAATCGATTGGCCGAATCCGATTTCAATGAAGCAATTCGAAACAACTCGGCTTTACTGTTTTTAATAATCTCCTTTGCTTCCTGCGTATTTTCCTTAATTGAGTTTGCCTCTTGCTTTAGCCGCATTTCCCCACCCAAATTGGTGGTACGTACCATCATAAACTGAGTAAACGTTAACGCTAAAACGGAAACAACTAGCCAAACAATATTGGTTCTTTTCAATTGCATCTTAGATATACTGTTGCGGTATCAAATACTCGTTTACATACTGATTTACCGCATTTTCTAGTGAAGTAAAAGGTCTTGTATAACCGGCATTTTTAACAGCACCCATCTCGGCTTGCGTGAAGTACTGATAATTTTCACGAATATCCTCTGGCATATCAATAAATTGTATCGAGGGTTCTAGTTTCATCGAAGAAAAAACAGCATTCCCCAAATCTAAAAAGGTTCTCGCATGCCCTGTTCCAAGATTATACAAACCGCAATTTTTACGGTGCTCCATGAAGTAAATTAACACATCCAACACATCCTTTACCCAAATAAAATCGCGCTGTTGCCATCCATGCTCTATCCCCTCCCGGTAACTTTTAAACAAACGCATACTCGCTTCTGATTTAATTTGATGAAATGCATGAAAAACTACCGATGCCATTCGGCCCTTGTGATATTCATTTGGACCAAAGACATTAAAAAACTTAAAACCTGCCCAAAATGGAGGAAGAGAATGATTTTGAGAGAGGTACTTTTCCTTTACCCATAAATCTACCAATTGCTTGCTGCTTCCATAAGGATTTAATGGCTGCAATTGTTCAATTCTTCTAAAACCATCCTGAAATCCTTGCTTTCCATTTCCATAAGTTGCCGCCGATGATGCATAAATTAGAGGAATCGAATATTGAGTACATTGATCAAATAATGATTCCGTATAATCTACGTTCAACCGATTCAAAACATTCCAATCACTTTCTGCCGTATTGGTTCTTGCTCCAATGTGAAATACAAATTGGACATCCCGTTGATTTTTTTCTAACCACGTGCGAAATTCATCCCTATGTACAAAGGCTCTAATGGATTTACCAACCAAATTCTTTTGTTTCTCGGGAAAACCAAAATCATCCACAGCAATTATGTCGCCGTACCCGCGAAATAGCAGTTCGCCAATTAACGCCGACCCAATAAATCCAGCTGCACCGGTGATAACAATCATTTACACAAACCTACACGTTTTTTTTGAGACAGGGAATTTTTGACGGCGGAACTTAAATCGATATTTTGCCTTTAATATTGTAATTGCAATGAAACAATCGGGTCATAGATTAACTTGGATCATTTTAGGTTCTATGGTGGTGGGAATTATAACAGGTCAGTTATTATTTTCTCATTTCGACATAGACAACAACAACCAATTGCTCGACAAAGAGTTAGAGAAAGCAAAAGAGATTGCTGCTTATTTTAAATTATTGACCACGCATATTTTCCTTAGACCGGTTCAAATGACCATTGCACCCTTGGTTTTAACTACATTGATTGCCGGAATAGCAAAAATGGATGATATTAAAACCGTTGGGCGAGTTGGGGGACGCAGTATGATTTGGTTTATTACGGCATCGTTGGTTTCCTTATTGTTGGGTATGTTCTTAGTGAATTATTTTCAACCCGGAGTAAATGCAAATTTTGGCACAACCGATGCGAGTTCTGTTGGCGAAATAGTTGGAAAAACAAAAGGATTTAGTTTGCAGAATTTCTTGGAACATGTCTTTCCAATTAGCATTTTTGAAGCATTAGGTCACAACGAAATCCTCCAAATAGTATTGTTTTCAGTGTTGTTTGCAATTGCTTTAAATCAAACAGGAGAAAAAGCCAAACCCATCATCGACGCATTGGACACCATGGGCAAAGCCATTCTGAAAATTGTTGGGTATGTAATGTGGTTGGCGCCGTTAGGTGTTTTTGGAGGAATAACTGCAATTATCTCCGTTAAAGGGTTAGTTATATTAAAGTTATACAAAGTGTACTTGCTTAATTTCTACACCGGTATCGCCTTGCTGTGGATCATCCTATTATTGGTTGGTTATCTTATCCTAAGAAATAGATTGTGGAAACTATTAGGACATTTAAAAAACCCTTTAATGGTTGCATTTAGCACTACTAGTAGCGAGGCAGTTTATCCTAAATTAACCCAAGAATTAGAGAATTTCGGTTGTAAAAAGAAGGTAGTGAGTTTTGTCTTGCCTTTGGGTTATAGTTTTAATCTGGATGGGTCGATGATGTACATGACTTTCGCTAGTATTTTCATTGCACAAGCCTATAATGTCCCGTTAACCTTGGGTACTCAACTAACCATGTTATTAGTATTAATGTTAACCTCCAAGGGTATTGCCGGTGTTCCCAGAGCTTCCTTGGTAGTAGTTGCCGCAACCTGCTCGATGTTCAATATCCCCATTGAGGGCATTGCATTAATTTTACCCATCGACCATTTTTGCGACATGGGCAGAAGCATGACCAACGTTTTGGGCAACGGATTAGCTATTTCGGCCATAGATAAATGGGAGAAGTCTTAGACTTATCAGAACTCAGCAAGAATCTTGAGTTTCTGGAGGACGTTGCCTTTCAAATAGAAAAGGATTTTGGAATGATTGGCTTTGAGTTTAAGCACAAGCCATACAATTCCTTAGAATCGATGATTACGGAAGTTGAAGAAGCCATAGAATCCATTAGAACTACCCAGCCCAGTTTATGGATGAAAATAGTTTTTCGGGTTGATTTAACAGAAAAACAATACCGTTTTGCCAAAGGATTACATGGAGAAACTTCAGCCAATTTAGCAAAAGGGGTTATACTTCGCGAAGCGCAAAAAGTCTACACGCGTAAAATGATGAAATAAGCTGCTGTTTTTACCCACAATACCGCATTAAATTTGGAAGATATGCGCTATTTGTGGAAATTCGCTGAATGGAATTGAAAGACGTAGTATCGGTAACCGGAATGCCCGGTTTGCACAAAATCATCGGTAGAAACAAAAACGGACTGATCCTTGAATCGCTTTCCGACAAAAAGAAGTTCTCCACTACCCCCAGACAGAGAATTAGTATATTGAGCGACATTGCAATGTTTACAGATGAAGGTGAGGTTAGACTAGCACAGGTACTTGTAAACTTAAAAAATCTTGAAGAAGCCGGCGAGTCTGTACCCACTTCCAAAGCCGACAACTCAGAAGTTACAGCGTTTATGGCTAAAGTACTTCCTACTTATGACCGCGAACGAGTGTACGTTTCGGACATGAAAAAATTATTTACTTGGTACGGTAGTTTGAAAAATTCTGAATTGGATTTTGCTACTATTTTGAACGAGAGCAGCGAAGAAGAAAACAATTCCGAAAATGCTTCTGATTCATCAGCGAAATCGGACGTAAAAGTTAAAAAATCTTCGGCAGCACCTAAAAACACTGCACCTAAGAAACCCGCAACCGGAGCAAAAACAAAAACTACTACGCCTCGTAAAATGGGAAGTTAATTCCATGAGACAAACGTTTTTACCTTCTTCTTTGATCATCCAAAAATCGGAAGACATTCTACCTTTTTACCATCAATTACTGGATAGAGAAATTCAATCCGTTAGTGAGTTTAAGGAATTTCTTCTTGATGTTTCCGATTTAGAAAGTGCTGTTTCGGAAGACATGGCATGGCGATATATTCGCATGACTTGCGATACCGCCAACAAAGATCATGAACAAGCCTATCTATTGTTTGTCCAGGATATACAACCCCTTCTCGCCCCTTTAGAGGATTCGCTGAATAAGAAAATAATTCAGTGCCCCTTCGTTTCGGACTTAGAACACGATAACGATGCATTCAAAATCTATTTTAGAAGTCTTAGAGGTGCCGTTGAACTCTTTAGAGAAGAAAATATCGCCTTGCAAACCGAGGTGCAAACTTTAGCTCAAGAGTATTCTGCCATACAAGGATCGATGCAAATTCATTGGAATGGCAAACAGATTACCTTGCAACAAGCTTCGAATTTGCTACTAGAAACCGATCGTCAAATTCGACAGCAAGTTTGGGAGAAAATTACTGAGGCGCGCTTATCTAGAGCTGCAGAATTGGAAGAATTATTCTCCAAGCAAGTTGCTCTTCGACATAAAATTGCGGTAAACGCTGGATTTACCAATTACCGCGATTATACTTTTAAATCTTTAGGTAGGTATGATTACAACGTTGAGCATTGCAAGCAATTCCACGAAAGTGTAGAACAGGTTGTGGTGCCAATGCTTAGAAAAATCACCCATCGCCGCAAAGAATCCATGCAATTGGAGGCCTTAATGCCTTGGGATATGGCGGTAGACCCCCTAGGAAGAAAGCCATTAAAACCTTTTTCAGACGGCAACGAACTTCTCCAACGAGGATTAGATTGTTTAAGAGAAATTCGTCCATTCTTCGCTCAATGTCTGGAAACCATGAAAACTCATGGTTTATTAGACCTGGAAAGTAGATTAGGAAAGGCGCCAGGCGGATATAATTACCCGTTGGCCAAAACCAACATGCCCTTTATCTTCATGAATGCTTCCGGAAATTTACGCGATGTGGAGACCTTAGTTCACGAAGCAGGACACGCTATACACAGTTTCCGTATGGCACCTCTTGAACTAAATGCATTTAAAAATACCCCAAGCGAGGTGGCCGAATTAGCCAGCATGAGTATGGAATTGTTGTCGATGGATGGATGGCACCACTATTTCCAAGACGAAAACGAGTTAAAACGTGCTAAAGAAGAACAGCTGGAAGGCATCATCGGAACCTTACCCTGGATTGCCCAAGTTGATGCTTTCCAACATTGGATTTATGAAAACCCAAACCATTCTATAGAAGAAAGACAACAAGAATGGATGAACCTAAATAAAAAATTTGGTACCGGAATGGTGGATTACACTCAATTCCCAGATGTACTAGAAAGCAGTTGGCACAAGCAATTGCATATTTTCGAATTACCTTTCTACTATATTGAATATGGCATCGCTCAATTAGGTTCAATTGGAATCTGGAAAAACTACTTGGAAAATGCTGAACAGGCACTGGATAAATATGAAGCCTTTTTGCGTTTAGGCTATCAAGTGAGTATTCCAGAAATATATCAAGCTGCCGGAGTGAATTTCGATTTTAATAAAGAATATATCGAAAGCCTTATGGGTGCTGTTTTATTGGAATTAGAAAAATAAATAACATATTCATGACGATACTCTGAGTTTCAAGGTGTTATCTTTGAAACTTTATGAAACAACGTCTATTACTAATTTTGGCTGCAGCTGCATCAAATTTTGCAGTGGCACAAAAAATCGACCTCGACAAAAATTTTGTTGCGTATCAGTACAGAGGATTACCTCACAAAACATTAGATACCACCTACCGTACTTTTAATGTAAGAGTTGAAGCTCCCTCCACTATTTCTAGTGCGATGAGTTCGGAGAGTATTGCCGATAGAATTATTCTTCAAGGTTGGAGAAAGGTTGAATACGGTAAAGGTCATATTCAAATCAATATGGCGTTTGACGATTTAATTTTCGAAGGCCAAAACATGAGCACTCGTGTATCTGAAACCAAAAACAAAGACGGCGTTGTAACTGCAAGAACAAACTACTACAGTTTAACCGTTAAATACCGTTTACGCGGGTATTATTCCATTAGGGATTTCAATGGTAACACCATTGCCAATCAAATTGAATTAAACACGGATCGTTCGGCTTCTTGGACAAGTTCTGAATATACATCGCAATACGAATGTCAGAACTACTTCAACAACAACCGCATGGCCATATCTAACAACTTAGTTAGAAAACACTTAGACGAATGGACCAATTCTGTAAATTTAAGCATCAACCGCGATTACGGTTTCCCTACCCTTACAGAAAATGCCTTGTTCTGGAATACGGATAGCAAAAAACATCCTGAAAATGCTGCTTTTAATCAAACCATTGCTAAAATTAAGGAAATTGGCAAAACCATGTATTCTCAAGAAATGCCAGCATCCGCAGTTAGTGGTTTGGAAGAGTGCATTACCTATTTCAATGAATTGAAAACTAAATACAGCGGGGACGATAAAGCCAACGTTAAATTGCGTTATGCCGCTTATTACAACATCGCTCAGATTTGCTTTATGTTAGACAAACCTGAGTTAGCTTTAGCTGAAGCCGATGGACTTGAGAAAAACGAATACGACGTGAAAGATGCGGAAAAATTGCGTAAAGAGGCGAATGAAATGATCGATTTATTCAAACAAAATCGAATTCATACAACCCATTTCCAAATCGACACGAATAAATTTAAAACGCCTTCCGGCATGTAATTTATAGCCCAAAACGCAAGATTTTGTACACTTTCCAGGTATATTAATGCTCTTTAGGTACATTATTACTCTAGATGCATAATGCCAAACAAATACAAAGCCTATAATTACAAGTAATAAAACAAGTATAAAAAAAGCGGTAATTGTTGATTACCGCTTTTTTTATATGTCTTTCGATAGTACGTATTCTATTTTCTGTAGAATATAGAATTTTGATTCAATTTCTAACTTAAAGGACAAGCAAATCAGCCATTCTATTGATGGTTATGTTTGCCTCAGTTAAATAGAAGCAGCAAATCAGATTACAAATTACCTCGAATGGCCTGTTCTCGTTCAATACTCTCAAACAAAGCCTTAAAGTTACCTTTACCGAAACTTTGGGCACCTCTGCGCTGAATTATTTCATAGAACAACGTAGGTCTATCTTCCACAGGTTTGGTAAAGATTTGCAATAAATAGCCTGATTCATCTCGGTCTACAAGGATATTCAATTTCTTAAGATCTTCGATATTCTCATCAATTTGACCTACTCTATCCAAAACATCATCGTAGTAGGTTTCGGGTACATATAAGAACTCAATTCCTCTTCTACGAAGTTCGGCTACGGTTTCCAAAATATCCTGCACTTCAATCGCTATATGCTGAACCCCAGCACCGTGATAGAAGTCTAAATATTCTTCAATTTGAGATTTTTTCTTCCCTTCAGCCGGTTCATTGATTGGGAATTTAATATATCCATTTCCGTTGCTAACAACTTTACTCATTAAAGCACTGTACTCGGTGGAAATATCTTTATCATCGAAGGTTAACAACAATTTGAATCCCATTACATCTTCGTAGAACTTAACCCATTCATCCATTTTACCAAGTTCTACGTTTCCAACGCAGTGATCAATATATTTTAGTCCAACCGGTTTAACATCTAAACCATTTTCTACCGCCTTAAATCCGGGCAAAAAGGGACCAGTATAATTTGATCGTTCCACAAATTTGTGAACGGTATCGCCATAGGTTCTAATTCCGCTGATAATTACATATCCGTTTTCGTCTTCAAATCGAGTAGGTTCCATGTACGGAACTGCACCGCGTTTAACCGTTTCTTCAAAACTCTTGGTAGCATCGTCAACCCAAATACTTAAGAACTTAACACCATCGCCGTGTTTCAAATGATGTTGAGCAATTTCAGAGTTAACATCTATAGCGGTAGTAAGTACCAAACGTACTTTGTTTTGCTCTAACACATAACTAGCTTTTTCACGAACACCGGTCTCAGGTCCAGAATAGGCTATTAACTTATAACCCCAAGCCATTTGGTAGTAATATGCACTTTGTTTGGCATTCCCTACATAAAATTCAACGTGATCGGTACCATTTAAAGGTAAAAAATCCACCGATGTCTCGGTTGCGTTAACCAATGCTGTTTCCATAATTCTATTCAAAATTACGAAAGTTTAAGTAAGTCCACAAGGACGCGACACTATTGATACGGATCAACAAGAAAATCAACGATCGCGGATTTCCATAATGACTGCGCATGCAAGGTATCTTTGGCGTACCACAACAGTTGTTTATAAGCCCCAATGGCTTTAGAATTGCGAGGTACTTTTATGAGAATTTGCTGAATGAACTTGTTCTTAACACGTGCAACAGGGGGAACTTGCGGTCCTAATACGGATTCATTGATTTGCTTTCGTAAAATTTCCGTAAAAAACCTGGCTGCATTGTAGGAAGTTTCTGCATCAGCATGCCTAATTTCCACTCGGATTAAACGACGAAACGGAGGGTAGTCAAATTGATTCCTTTGTTGCATCTCTTCATCCATCAATTCATTGTACTGCTGATGAATTAACGCCTGCAAAACAGGATGTTTAGGTTGATGTGTCTGCAATATGAACTTCCCCGATTTCCCATCTCTTCCTATTCGACCCATTAACTGCTGAAACTGCTGAAACGCGCGTTCGTGGCTCCTGTAGTCTGGAATGTGCAACAACATGTCGGCATCGGGTACCACAATTAATCCAATATTGGCTATATCGATTCCTTTTGCTAATAATTGAGTACCAACCAGTATGTCTATTTCACCTCTTTCAAATGCCAACAATATCTTCTGAAAATCATCTCTTTTCTTTATACTTTGCTGATCAAATCGAGCTATTCTAGCCGTGGGAAACATGATACCCAAATCCTCGGCGATTTTCTCCGTTCCTGTTCCTTTTAATGTTAAACTGTGAGATCCGCAAGCGGTGCATTTCTCTGGTATTGCTTGTTGAAATCCACAATAACCACAACGCAAATTAGACGATGATTTGTAGTACGTTAATGCAATGTCACAATGCGCACACTCCACCGAAACTCCACACAAATCGCATTGCACGTAGGGAACATACCCTTTTCTATTGTGGTAAACAACTACACGCTGTTGCTTGGTTAAGGCCTCCGTGATTGCGTGCTTCGCGGGTTCACTGAGAAATCCATCCCAAGCTCCCATTTTCTTTAAATCAGACAGGTTTAGCAAATCAATCTCCGGAGCCGGAATATTGTGATAAGACCTCAACAGTTGAACTGTCCCAACTTTCGCCTGTTTTATTAATTGCTGGATTTCATACGATGGTGTGGCAGACCCTAACAACAATTTACTGCCATGCAATTGCGCCAAATAAAATGCAGCATCGCGAGCATGAAAGTAGGGCCTTTTCTCGAATTGTTTAAACGATGTCTCATGTTCCTCATCCACTACAATCAACCCTAAGTCCACAAAAGGCGCAAATAAGGCACTTCGGGTACCAACCACAAACTTTATATCACCAGACAAAACCCTTTCGTATAATTCTGTTCGCTCATGGCTGCTATAATAATGATGCCAAACCCCTACTTCAACCCCTAACCATTTGCTAATTCTGTCTACCACATGTTCCGTTAAAGCTACTTCAGGCAATAAATACAATACCTGCCTACCTTCATTCAGCACTTCTCGTATAAACTCTAAGTAAACTAGTGTTTTTCCAGAACCCGTTACGCCTTCCACTAATGCGGGTTTTCCCTCGTTAAATATACCTCTTATCTCAATTACCGCCTGAAATTGTTCCTCGGTTAACTCATAATTGCGGTTATCCCCTCTTCGTAATTTCAAATGATCTCTGGGAACTTTCCGAATATACAATAACTCCTTTTTTTCTAATTGCTTGATTGTCGGTCGATCGGCCGATGGATGTCGTAAAAACTCCGCCAAAACAATCGGTTTGTTGTTCCATCCTAACAGCAAAATCATTTGATTGAACTGCTTCATAGACCTACGTTCTAATGCACTAATAGAGGCATTGGCCGATGCTTCATTTTCCCAAACCTCTGGATTTAATTCTACTATTTCCTCAAATTTGGGTCGATAATTCTCTTTTAACTCCTCCTCCATTAAAATCAACCCACGCATGTAGAGTGATTTAATGGTTTTCAGAACATTTTTTTGCTCTAATTTAGACCGTACTTCATCTAAGGAGGCAATGCCTTTAGAAACTAAAAACTGTAACACATCCCACTCTTTGGGATCCAAATCGGTAATCGAATACATTTGGTTATCCGCATCCGGATGCAGTGCAATTTTTGTTTCGCTCTGTAATCGGAATCCCGATGGCAATGCCGTTGCCATTACATCGCCGGGATACGACATATAATAGTCCGCTATCCAGTGCCAAAATTTTAGTTGTTTTGTTGTAACGATGGATTTATCGTCTAAAATTTCTAAAATATATTGTGCTTGGTAACCTACTGGTGGTTCTTCAGACAAAGACAAAACGATGCCCGCATACACTTTACGATATCCAAATTGTACTGCTACTCGAATTCCAGGAATAATAAATTCGTTCCAATCCGATGGGACTCTGTAGGTATACGTCTTAGGTACCGGAACCGGCACTAAAACCTCAACAAATATGGTAACTTTTTCCCCCATCGGACCAAATTCAATATACAAATAACCGCATTCTGTTTACCTTTTGAAAGGTGCTAAAGAAAATGCTATCACCAGTGAATTGCGTTGGGCGAATTTACCTTAACTACGATACTTAACAAATGAATTACAACCGCAATTTTTAGAAATAAATCCAAAATCTTCCAAACTTTCTGATCTTTGGCCATCCAGATGGCAATTGAAACCCAAGTACTCATACCTATTGTG